>JACDAZ010000431.1 GCA_013695175.1 Flavisolibacter sp.
ATGCCCAGTCCCTGTTTAAATCAAAATTGTAATGATTTGTTCTGCCACCCGGCCATGGTTCATTATGTTCTCTTGCAATCAGCAATGGGTTAGGTTTGGCTCCAACAATTGAATTAAACCAGTTTACATACCGGTCTCTTCCATCAGGGTTTAAACAAGGATCAATTATAACTACTGTATTTTGAAGCCATGGTTTTCTCCTGGCATTTGCCGGATCAACTAAAGAAAATAAAGACATCATAGCCGCTTCTGATGATGAAGTTTCGTTACCATGCACATTATAACTTAACCATACCAGGGCCGGTGCAGTACCTGCATAGGCACTGCGATTTCCAGTGGCAAGAGCCATATTATTGTTACGGATTGTCTCCAGGCTTGAAATGTTAGATGCTGAAGAAATAAAAGCTGCTATCAAAGGACGCCCCTGGTAAGTTTCACCATATTGTTCCAGCTTCATAGTAGAAGGCGAAGCTGTGGCAACATGCCGGAAATATTCCACTATTCGAAAGTGTGGTGTAAACCTGTCGCCTATTCTATAACCTAAAAATTGTTCTGGTGACTGTACCTGTGAAAAAGCTGATGTAAATGAATTGATAAACAACACCAACCAAAAACAAACCTTTTGTTGCATATTTTGAAATTATGCAGCAATTTAAGAAACAGTTAGAATAGATAATAAAAAACTCCCTTGCCGAAACAAGGGAGCCGTTGTCAATCAGAGGGTTTAGGTTAAAAACTACATCATGACAACTATTTAAATTAATTACCTGTTGGCAAAGCTAATCTCAAACGTGCGAAATAATAAGCACCGTTAAATCCTTGTTGCTGAACACGCCTGCTATATAAAAACCGTCCTGAGCTCATATTACCACTGTGGTTATGCCTGTCCTGGTATACATCAAACAAATTATTAGCACCTATTGTAAAACCAAAGGCACTTGTAATTTGATATGATAAAGAAAGATCAGTTATAGTTTTTGGTGAAAATACCTGGTCTAATGTTTCTCTTTGGTTATTATTAAAAACATTCATTGGAAAAGCAGCGGGGTTAGCAGGATTTATAGAAGGATCGAGATATTCTACTTGTCCGAAACGAACAAATCGCAGCATAGCACTAAACTTACTAATTCCATAATTAAAAGTAGCGCTGAATTTATTTCTTGGATTAGCTACTTCAATACGGCTTTGATCTTCACGGTTAAAATAATTTGCTAACTGGCCACTGCTAATTAAAATTGGAGAAGCATGAATAATGGGTCTGCCATTCTCATCCTTCTTCACTTTATTATCAATGAATGTTGCAGCAAGGGTGGCCCGAAAAGAATGTTTGCCGGCAAAAGTTCTTGAGTAAGCCAAAACACTTTCCAATCCCCTGGAACGTGTATCAATAGCATTAGTAAAAAAGTTGGCAGCACTGGCACCTGCATCATTTAATTCCTGTTGCAATTGCGCATTATTACCTCCAGTAAAATTATTTGTCAATACAATGCGATCATCAATATCTATCTGGTAAACATCAACAGTAAATTCCAACCCCTGTAAAGGCCTGGTAGCTAAACCTACAGAATAACTTTTGCTTGTTTCTTCTTTTAATTCTGGAATACCCAAAATTTGTGCAGCCCTGCTATCATTGGTAAAAGTTCCACTTTCTATAGGAACTAATGTTCCCCCTTGCGATACAAATAAGGTATTTGTTTTAGCATAAAATTTTTGCTGCATAGATGGTGCACGGAAACCGGTGCTTATAGAACCTCTTATATTAAATGCTTCTGAAAATTTGTAACGGCTTGAGAATTTATAATTGAAAGTGGAACCAAAATCACTGTAATTTTCAAAACGAAGAGCGCCGGTTATTAAAAAATTACTTGTGAAATCCTGTTCCAGGTCAACATAAATGGCCTTTGCATTCCTGGTTTTTTCATCACCAATTGTGTTTCTAAAACCTGCAAATACCTGTGCACCTGCAGCCGCTCCGGAGCTTACATCAAAGTTTCTATAAGATGCCTCTTCACCGCTTCTTAACCCAAATGCATCTACACGGTATTCCAATCCTGTTGCCACATTTAATCCTGCGAGCACATCAAAATTTTTAGATAAATCAGCATTAACAGTATTCTGCCAGAAATTTAATCCACCTGCATCAAATTCTGTCTGCCTGTTACCTGCCTGAGAAAATTGAGAATAATTAGCAGAATTCGAAATAATAAATCCAAACTTATTTCTTCCGAATGTGTTACTTATGTCAAAATTCCAATTATTAAAATTAGTACGGAAGCCAATTGCGGAAGATATATCGGTTATTTCTGAATTTATCTGAGGCAAAAATCCATTTGGATAAATTGCAAAAACATCATTAGCATATTGTTTGGCATTACCGGGTATGGTACTTGGATAACGATAAAAACCTGCACTCGTACCATCTTTTCTGTTATACCCTCCAAATGAATAAATTTCTCCTTTTTCACTTACAGGATAGCCAAAGTTGTAAAATATACCCCCCGCAACCATATCTGAATTACCGATACGCATATCAAAATCTTCCCTAGTCTGCCCTCTTGCCTGCATAATAGAATCATCCCTGTTTACATTATTTACATTGGGATAAACAGCTCCAGTATATGTTCCACCACGATTAGTTCTTCTTCTGTTTATATATTCCCCTGTAAGATTTAAATGACCTTTGCCTAATAGAAATCCATAGCCAAGCGAAGCCTGGAAATTTTGACCATCTCTAACATTTACCGATGGATCGTCAGGCTTATTCTGTATTTTAAATAAAGCAAAATTTTTCTCATAGCTGGTAATATTCATGCCATAGCTGGCATTTGCTTCTAACAAACCGGTTCTTCTTTTTAAAACTATATTTATTACACCTGCAATGGCATCTGAACCGTATTGTGCAGCAGCACCATCGCGCAATATTTCAATTCTTTCAATTGCATTGGGTGGAATAGCACTCATATCTGTACCCACAGTACCCCTGTTAACGGTACCATTTACATTTACTAACGCAGATTGATGGCGACGTTTACCATTGATCAAAACAAGTAACTGGTCCGGACCTAGTCCTCTTAATTGACCTGGATCCTGGTGGTCAGTACCATCTGCAATAGTTTGACGTGCAGACTGAAAAGAAGGAGCTAAGAAATTAATAATCTGGTTTAAATCTACTTGCCCAATTTCATTTATAACCTGTGAAATAGGAATAATATCAACAGGAACAGCAGTTTCCACTCTAGTGCGGGATACATTACGTGATCCAACTACAGTTACAGCTGTAAGGTCTCCGGTGTTAGCCAGGTTAATATTTTGAACCACCGTTTCATTTGCTGTTACTGTTACCTGGGTTCTGGTAGTACCATACCCTACAAAAGAAATAATAACGGTATGTCTGCCAGGCGATGCCGATAGGCTAAAATTGCCACTGTTGTCTGTGATAGTACCGCCAGATCTTCCATCAAGTATCACAGAAGCTCCGGCTAATGGAGCACCTGAAACATCTGTTACTGTTCCTCTTATTGTTCCCGATTGTGCGAAAGAAGTAATGGAAATTAAAATGAATAGAATAAAAAAACTTATCCTTTGCAGATAGCTAAGATAAAAATTCATAAAATGTTGGTTTGTTTGATTGCTATGTAATATAAATTAAATAACTAAACGCAAATTTCTTATTTCGCTTTAATTACGATCTTCAACGGTAAAATAGCCATATGCGTCTTTTAAATCTGTCAATTATATTTCTATTACTGTTCTCTTGTCATTCATCTCAACCTGTACTAAAAAAGCAGATAGATCCTTACCAATACGAAATTAATAAAAAAGTGATAGCAACAAATGGAGCTATTGCTTCTGCACATCCATTGGCGAGTAAGGTGGGACTGATGATCATGCAAAATGGTGGAAATGCATTTGATGCTGTTATTGCCACCCAGCTAGCTTTAGCGGTAGTGTATCCCAATGCAGGTAATATTGGTGGAGGAGGATTTATGGTGGCAAGGCTGGCAAATGGCGAAACGATATCACTTGATTACAGGGAAATGGCACCAGGCGCAGCACACCGGGATATGTATTTAGATGATAAGGGAAATGTGATACCAGGATTAAGTACCCTTGGACATTTATCTGCCGGTGTACCGGGCACAGTGGCAGGCTTATTTGAAAGTATGAAATATGCGAAGCTTCCATTTGAACAACTAATTGCCCCTGCAATAAACCTTGCCGAAAAAGGATTTGTTATTACTGACAGTGAAGCAAGAGGACTAAACAATTTACAACCTGATTTAAAAAAATATAATACAGTATCGAATATTTTTCAAAAAGAACATGGTTGGAAGGCCGGTGACACTTTAATACAAAGAGAACTGGCAAATACATTAAAACGTATAAAAGACCGAGGAGCTGCCGGCTTTTATGAAGGCGAAACAGCTAATTTAATTGTAGCAGAAATGAAACGCGGAAAGGGCATTATTTCACTTGAAGATTTAAAAAATTATAAAGCAAAATGGAGAACACCACACAGCTTTACTTATAGAGGATATAAAGTCATTTCAATGCCCATGCCCAGTAGTGGAGGCGTTTTACTAAACCAAATGTTGAAGATGGTGGAACCTTTCCCGCTTGCACAATATGGATTCCATTCACCGGAGGCATTACAGTTAATGGTAGAAGTTGAAAGACGTGCTTATGCTGACAGAGCCGAACATTTGGGAGATGCAGACTTTTATAATGTACCCATCTCTGTTTTAGTAAATGAATCTTACCTGAAACAACGTATGCAGGATTTTAAGGCCGGATTAGCGAGTACAAGTGAAGATGTAAAACCGGGGAAAATTCCTATGAATGGCAGTGAGCAAACAACGCATATAAGCGTAATGGATAAAAATGGTAATATGGTAGCCGTAACAACAACATTAAATAATTCTTATGGCAGCAAAACTATTGTGGGTGGTGCAGGTTTTCTATTAAATGATGAAATGGATGATTTTAGTGCTAAACCCGGGGTTCCTAATATATATGGAGCATTGGGTGGTGAAGCAAATGCCATAGCACCGGGTAAAAGAATGTTAAGTGCTATGACACCAACACTTGTACTTGATAATGAAAAACCTTTTTTAGTTATAGGAACTCCCGGAGGAACCACTATCATAACTTCTGTATTTCAAACTATAGTTAATATCATAGATTTTAAATTGTCAACTGAAGAAGCTGTAAATAAACCTAAGTTTCACCACCAGTGGTATCCTGATCATGTTGATGTAGAACCCGAATTTCCACAAAATGCACGTACTGCCCTGGAACGTATGGGTTATAAAATAAACCAGCGAAGCCCTATTGGACGTACTGAAGTAATAAGGATTTTAAAAAATGGAAAAATGGAAGCTGTTGCTGATAACAGGGGCGATGATAGTGCAGCAGGATATTGAGAAGTAAGAATTATGTATTATGAATTGAATATCTGAATTAAAATGTTGGATACATCCATTTATCTCAATCATACGGCAAAATTTATTTTGGTATGAGCATAGAAGAAACATTTTTACAATCAGCCATTAAAAGATTTAAAGAATATAAATCTTTAGGTGAAAAAACATTTCACCAGCTGAAAGATGAAGAGATGCTTTATAAACCCAATCAAGCATCAAACAGCATAGCAGTAATTATAAAACATATGCATGGCAACATGCAAAGCAGGTGGACGAATTTTTTGACTGAAGACGGAGAAAAAAATTGGAGGAAAAGAGATGATGAATTTGAAGAAGAATCATTCACCAAACAGCAATTACTTATTCTGTGGGAAGAAGGATGGAAAACATTTTTAACCACCCTGGAATCATTAACTGATCATGATCTTTTAAAAACAGTTACCATAAGATCTCAACCACTTTCAGTTATAGATGCCATCAACCGGCAGTTGGCCCATTATAGTTATCATGTTGGTCAGATAGTATATATTGGAAGAATGATAAAAGATGGCAGGTGGGTGAACCTTTCTATTCCAAAGAAAAATTCCTGATTATTTTATAAACTGTAAAAATTAATAATACCTCTTAATCCTTAGCTTTGCCCACTTTATGATTAAACTGTTAGGTATCATAACACTGGTGTTTTTACACATGGCGTGTTCAGCTCAAAATAATTATGGCTTCTTTGCCGGTGCTCAAAGAACAACGGCGCATTATTCTATAGCTGATGAAAAGCAGAAAACTTCTGAAAAGTATGGAGCCCATGCCGGCTTTCTTATTAAAATTCCATTTGAAAAGCAATTATATTTTGCACCTGCACTATATTATACTCAAAAAGGATTTTCTGTTAATTTAACCAAACCTTCGTTTCCACCGGGTGAGGATGCAATCAGTAACGACATCCGGGTTCATGCAATAGAGGTAGCTCCTTTGTTCCAATTTGATCTTTCTCCAAATCCATCACATTTTTTTATACGACTGGGACCTGCATTAGATTTTATTTTTTCCGGAACAGAAAAGATTGGTTTAAAAAATGGCAGCATTGAAGAGAAAAATATGAAATTCAGTTTTGGTGATTATGGACGTATTACTTCATCGGCCAACATACAAGTTGGATATGAAACAGCTAGTGGATACCAGCTTTGGGGGTTTTATAACCATGGTTTAGGTAGTATGAACAATGCAGATGAGGGTCCAAAGATCCGACACAGGTTGTTTGGAATTTCTTTGGGAAAATATTTTGCTACCAGCAAAAACTAGTAAATGTTGTCAGCAAAACCCTGAAAAGGCATTTCAGACTATATTATTTCACATTTTCTTTCACTTAACCTTATGCTGCTTAATTTGTCGTAACTAGGCTAAAGATTATTTTTACACATAAAAGTTAAACCCTGAGGAAAGCCGCTAAAATATCTCTTGCAATTGTATTATCCATTTTAATACTGCTTTGCCTTACTTTAGCTTTAGTACAAACCGATTGGGGACAGAACTGGCTTGCAAAACAAATTACAACCAGGTTGTCACGGGATCTTCGTAGCCGCATTCAAATTGATCATGTACAAATAGGATTTTTCAACCGCATGAACTTAAAAGGAGTATTGGTTGAAGATCAGAAAAAAGATACCCTCCTCTACGCCGGAACTTTACAGGTAAGAATAACAGATTGGTTTTTTCTGAAACCAAAAGCCGAATTAAAATATATCGGTTTAGAAGATGCTATCATTAAATTTAATAGAACCGACTCAGTTTGGAACTACCAGTTTCTCAGCGATTATTTTGCCTCTTCAGAGCAGAAAAAAGATGCAGGGATTGAATTTGACCTGAAAAGAGTAGTGATGTATAACGTTGACTTTGAGCAAAAAGATGAGTGGGCTGGTAGCCACCTATATGCAAACGTAGCATCGTTAGATATGGATGCAAACGAAATAACGGTTACAGGTAAAACAATAAACATTAATAACCTTTATCTTGAAAATCCATATTTCCACCAGTATGCTTTTAAAGGAAGAAAACCGCAAACTACTGTTACAAATACAACTGTAGATGATGCAGGCAGTTTGCAATGGAACTCCGATAACTGGCGGTTTTTAGTAAAAAATATATCCATTAAGAATGGCCGCTACCGCAATGATAATGGCAGCCTGGAACAAGCATTAACATATTTTGATGCAGCACATTTGGATTTTAGTAATATAAACGCAAACATAAATAACTTAAACTTTCTTCAGGATACTTTGCGTGCCGGTGTTAATCTTTCTACTAATGAACGAAGTGGATTAGCAGTACAAAAATTGCAGACAAACTTAAATTTTCATCCTCAAATGATGGAATTTAATGACTTGTACTTAAAAACAAACAGAAGTGAACTTGGCGATTACTTCGCCATGAATTTTAATGACATTGGAGATCTTAGTGAATTTATATCACTGGTTCAGATGGATGTGCATTTTAAAAACACCTCTGTACATACTGATGATATAGCTTTTTTTGCTCCTGATGCTCGTAATTGGAACAGGCTATTTTCTATAAATGGCAGTGTAAGAGGTACTGTAGATGCTTTAAACGGAGAGGATGTTGCAGTTCGCATTGGCTCAAACACTTCTGTTATTGGAGATTTTAGTTTAATTGGTTTACCCAATACAGATCAACTTTTTATAAATGTGCAGGCAGATGAATTAAGAACAAATTATGCTGATGCCGTTACATTTTTTCCAGAAATAAGAAATATTACAAATCCAAATCTTAGAAAATTAGGCGCTATCCGTTTTAATGGAACATTTACCGGTTTTGCAAGAGATTTTGTAACCTATGGCACTTTACAAACTGCATTAGGTACAGTACGTACAGATTTAAATATGAAGCTTCCTGCCAGGGGCGAACCAATATATTCTGGAACTATTTCTACAAAAGATTTTCGGTTGGGGCAATTTATAAATAACCAGGAATTGGGTGTTGTGGCTTTTGACGGGAAAGTTAAAGGAAGCAGCTTTGTATGGAATAAACTGAATTTAAATATTGATGGGAATGTTCAGAAATTACAGTACAACGATTATATTTATCAAAATATAACAGCTAAGGGTAGACTAAGCAACAGGACTTTTGATGGCAATTTTGTTATTAAAGATCCTAATGCAGATTTACACCTGGATGGATATATCAGTTTCCGTGGCACTGAACCTGTATTTGTTTTAGATGCAGATATTACTAATGCTAACCTTAAAGCTTTACAACTGGTAGAAGAAGATATTGCATTCAAAGGTAAGTTCAATTTAAATTTTACCGGAACCAGTTTAGCAAATTTTTTAGGTACTGCCCGTGTAAGCGATGCTACTATTTTACATGAAGGAAGGCGCATATCTTTTGATTCCCTTTATGTTGCTTCTGATTTTGCCAATGGATTACGATCTTTCACTGCTATATCAAATGAATTTGATGTAAGAATTAATGGTCAGTTTGATCTTGAGTCACTACCTGATGCATTTTCATTATTTCTTAGCCGATATTACCCTTCTTATATAAAACCTTCCACAAGAAATTTACCAAATCAAAATTTTACATTCAACATAACAACAGGTAATGTTGAAGATTATGTAAAATTGATTGACAGGCGCATGTCAGGTTTTAATAACAGCCAGCTTTCAGGATCACTTAACGTAGCAGCTAACTCATTACAATTAGATGCTGATGTACCTTATTTTGCATACCAGCAATTTGAATTTACTGATGTTGTTCTTAAAGGGCAGGGTGATTTTCAAAAACTGCAAATAGAAGGAAGGGTAAGCAATGCAGTGCTTTCTGATAGTATGTATTTTCCAACAACTGCCTTTACTATAGAAGCACAAAATGACATTTCGGATGTAACCATAACTACTGAAGGAAACAGAACAGTTAATAATGCAGAACTTTCTGCACAAATAAGAACGTTTTCAAATGGTGCTTCTATTCATTTTAATTCATCTTCATTTGTTTTAAATGGAAAAACATGGAATATTGAAGAAGGTGGTGAATTGGACTTCAGAACCAATACTGACGTTCTCGGACGTTTGGTTTTAAATGAGGGCAACCAGGAAATTATTATCAGCACGCAACCTTCCGGTATCGGAAACTGGAATGACCTGCATATAACAATTGCTAATCTTAACCTGGGTGATGTAACACCTTTGATATTAAAGGATCTAAGATTAGAAGGATTGCTTTCAGGAGAAATTATTATTGAAGACCCTCAAAAAAGAATGAATATTACTGCTTCCATTCTTACAGATCAATTAAGGGTGGATAATGATTCTTTGGGACAAGTGCAGGGAACCTTTTTTTATAATAATACGACGGGAGTTCTAACTGGCAGAGGAAATAATACAGATCCTGTTCACCAGATATTGTTTGACCTTGCACTCAATTTTAAAGACACTGCTAATGTATACCAGGACAGGATTACTGTTCAGCCCATCAATTATCCTGTAAAAATATTAGAACGCTTTCTGGGAGGTTTATTTTCCGATATGCAGGGGTTTCTTACCGGCAGACTGGATATTATAGGTGAAGGTGATAACAGGGCTTTTATTGGCAAAGGCAGGTTGAGAGAAGCAGGATTACGTGTCAACTTTTCGCAGGTATTTTATAGAATAGAAGATACCGAAATTGAACTTACCCGTAACTCAGTAAACCTCGGTACAATGAAACTGATTGATCGTTTTGGAAATACGGCAACAGTAAGAGGG
>JACDAZ010000337.1 GCA_013695175.1 Flavisolibacter sp.
TTTTTGCAGGATCCATTCGCCATGCAGATGAATTATCAATAACAGTAATGCCTGCCTCAGCAAATACAGGTGCCCATTGTAAAGATGTATTTCCACCTGCAGAAAATAAAGCTATTGCAGGTTTGGCTTTAATAGCATCATCCATGCTTACAATAGAAAATGAAGTCCCTTTAAATTTGATTTCTTTTCCTATTGATCTTTCTGATGCAACGGGTATAATTTCATCAACGGTAAAAGTTCTTTCTTCTAATACCTGTAAAATTTTGGAGCCAACTAAACCCGTAGCGCCAACAACGGCAATTTTCATCGTATTATAATTTAAAACCTTCCATAGAGGAAGGTTTAATTTTTTGATATTATTATTCTTCCCTTTTAAATAAAATAAAGTTGCTTATAGATTATCTTTTTCATCGGGCACGAAAGTATAAATAATTTTTAATTCTTAAGGTGTACACATTTAAAAAGGTATGTATAAATTGTGTTGATGATAACAAGGTGGCTGCCATTGCTTCTTTTACTGACCTTCAACACTTCAGGTTTTTCCCAGGTAATTCAACGCTATGATGTTGTTATTAGTGAAATAATGGCTGACCCAACACCACAGGTAGGCTTACCAAATGCAGAATATATTGAACTTAAAAATGTAAGTGGCAGACCGATCAATCTTGCAGGATGGAGGATCAGCACATCTACTTCAACAAGTGGTGCATTTCCATCTTTTCAACTGGAAGCAGACAGTTTTGTTATACTTACAACAACGACACAGGCAACTAATTTTATGCCTTTTGGAAAAGTGTTAGCAGTTCCATCTTTCCCTGCTTTACCTAACGACGGCAGTGTTCTTACACTAAGATCTAATGAAGGAAGGACAATTCATTCGGTTGAATATAATATGAATTGGTATCAAAATGAATTAAAAAGAGAAGGTGGTTGGTCATTAGAAATGATTGATGTTAGAAATCCCTGTAGTGGAACAACAAATTGGAAAGCAAGTACAGACCCCAGCGGTGGAACACCGGGTAAGAAAAATTCTGTTGACGCAATTAATCCGGATAAAACACCCCCCAGATTATTAAGAACTTATAGCCTTGATAGTGTAACTATTGTTGCTGTTTTTGATGAACCGTTAGATAGTTTATTTGCAGCAACAATAAATAATTATAGCATTTCAAACAATATTGCAATTAATTCTGCATCACCGGTTGCACCCCTTTTTTCAACAGTAATTTTAAAACTTGCATCACCAATTTTACCGGGAACAACTTATACATTAAATGTTACAAATCTGCATGATTGCAGTGGCAACGTAATCGGTATTCATAATCATTCTAAAGTTGGATCAGCACAAGAACCTTTACCATTTGATATTATTATAAATGAAATTTTATTTAATCCAAAACCTAATGGTTATGATTTTGTAGAATTTTACAACAGGAGTAATAAAATACTGGACTTAAGTAAACTCTCTATTGCTAACAGAAATTCAGCCGGTAGTTTAGCTTCTATCAGGAAATTAACAACAACGCCATACCTTCTTTTTCCTGGTGAATACATTGTTGTTACTGAAAACCCGGCATCATTAAGCACTCTTTATTTTGTTCCAGAACCGTCCCGGATTTTGACACTTAGTTTGCCTTCTTACCCAAACACAAATGGAACTGTTGTTCTTTTAAATGAGCAGGGTACTATTGTGGATGAAGTATCCTACTCAGAAAAGTGGCACTTTGATTTAATTACCAACAGGGAAGGGATATCATTAGAAAGAATTGACCCTTCCGGTCCCTCCAATAATCCTTCAAACTGGCATTCAGCCGCATCCACTGCAGGCTATGCTACACCTGGTTATAAAAATTCTCAATTTCTTCAAGCTAACAGATCCAATATTAAAATTGAAGTATTGCCGAAAGTTTTTTCTCCTGATGGTGATGGTTATGATGATTTTGCTATTATCAATTATAATGTAAATGAACCCGGCTTTGTTGCAAATATTACCATCTTCGATGCAGCTGGCAGACCGGTAAAACAACTGGCAAGAAATAATTTGATGGGTGTAAGCGGATCCTGGAAATGGGACGGCCTGGATGATAAAGGTTCTAAACTTTCAATAGGAACCTATATAATATTTATTGAGTTACATAACCTGCAGGGTAAAAAGGAGCAGATTAAAAAAACCATAGTCTTAGCAAGAAGATTATGAGCCGATGTTTTAATATTGGTTGATCTGTAGTAGCATCTTCAAAATATAGTTCTAAAGCTTCTGTTAGATTTGAAATTGCTTATTCTTTAGTAATTCCAAAACTTGACACATCTACATCTAAACATTGAGCGACATAATTATTACCCTCTTGCCAAACAATATTTTTTAATTGTATAAAGACATTAAAAACTTTATAATTTCTACCAGGTTTGGATTTTCCTTATCCATTTAAGATTATTAATAATCTTCTTAAACCAATTCAATTTCGAAATTTACCAGCTCCTGGAATTGTGTAAGTCTCTTATCAATATCTTCTCTTGTTAATTCTTTCAATCTCTCTGTTCCAAATTTTTCAACACAAAAACTTGCCATTACTGAACCGATTATAATACCTGTCTTCATGTTTTCAAAAGAAATATCTTTTGTACGTGCAAGATGTCCAATAAATCCTCCGGCAAACGTATCACCGGCACCGGTAGGATCAAATACTTCTTCAAGTGGAAGCGCCGGTGCAAAAAATACCTTGTCCTCATGAAAAATTAATGCCCCGTGTTCACCTTTTTTAATGATAACATACTGAGGGCCCATCTCTGTGATCTTTCTTGCTGCCTTTACCAAAGAATATTCATGGCTTAGTTCCCTGGCTTCACTGTCATTCACCATCAGCACATCTACTTTCTCCAACACTTTTTTAAGATCATCCATTGCCGATTCCATCCAAAAATTCATAGTATCCATTACTACCAATTTTGGACGATTTTGCAATTGGTCAATAACATCCAGTTGCACTGAAGGTGCCAGGTTGCCCAACATTAAAAATTCACAGTCCTGGTAACTTTCCGGTACTACAGGTTTAAAATCTCCCAAAACATTTAACTGGGTTTCAAGAGTGTCTCTGGTGTTCATATCCATATGATACCTGCCACTCCAGAAAAAAGATTTTTCATCTTTTTTAATTTGCACTCCTTCCATCATAACACCTCTTTGCATAAGCATGTCTAACTCCTCTTGCGGAAAATCACCTCCCACTACAGAAATTTGATTGATAGGCTGGCAAAAATTGCTGGCACTCCATGCTATATATGTAGCAGCACCACCAATAATTTTATCACTTTTACCAAAAGGGGTTTCTATTGCATCAAAAGCCATGGAACCAACAACAATAAGAGACATAATTTAAATTTTGAGTATAATGTAAGAAGCAGGAATAAAATTCCTTATTCTGGTACCTTTTATTTTTTTAACAGGCGTGCAAACCTACTACATATTTAGTTTTGCATGGCTTTAACTTCTTCAATAATTCAGACCCTATCTTTGAAATTATCTTATGATTCATTTTCACTCACTCCAGGTTAAAAAGGTACAAAAGGAAACAGAGGATTGTGTTTCTATAATTTTTGAAGTACCGGAAGAAAAAATAGAACTATTCCGGTTCAGGCAGGGACAAAGTCTGACCATAAAAAAACAATTCAATGGCGAAGAAGCCAGGCGAACTTATTCCATCTGCAGTGCCCCATCAGACCACATTTTACGTGTAGCAGTAAAAAAAGTGGAAGGTGGCATTTTTTCAACCTGGGCTAATGAAGAATTAAAAGCCGGTGATATCATTGATGTTATGCCCCCGGTGGGAAAGTTTTATACCGAGTTGGATCCTGCACAAACAAAACACTACCTGGCATTTGCAGCAGGCAGTGGCATTACTCCCGTACTTTCTATTATTAAAACAACTTTACAAACAGAACCTAAAAGCTTTTTTACATTAGTCTTTGGCAACCGAACTAAAAATTCAATAATTTTCAAAGAAGAACTGGAGGCATTAAAAGATAAATTCATTGACCGATTTCGTATCTATCATATTTTAAGCCGTGAAAAAACAGATACTCCTATTAATCATGGAAGGATTGATGTTGAGAAACTGGATATTCTTTTTTCAAAAGTGATTAATTTGCAAAAAAAAGATGAAGTATTTCTTTGTGGTCCTGAAGAAATGATCTTTTGCATAAAAAATTATCTGTCTGACAGAGGATTACCCCCGGAGAAAATACATTTTGAATTATTTACAATACCGGGACAAAAAAAATCAGTAGTTACAGATAAAAAACAATTTGTTACCGATTCAGGCCCAAAAGCAAATATTAGTGTAAAGGTGGATGGGATCATGTTTGATTTTGAGCTTGGTTATGAAGGAGAAACTATACTGGATGCCGCCTTGAAACAGGGAGCTGACCTGCCTTACGCCTGTAAAGGTGGTGTTTGTACTACATGTAAAGCTAAACTTATACAAGGTGAAGTAGCCATGGATGTAAACTGGAGCCTGGAGCCGGATGAACTGGAACAAGGATTTATATTAACCTGCCAGTCTCACCCAAAAACTGAAAAAGTGATGGTGGATTTTGATACGAAATAAAATCAAACAAAATGAATACAAATTCAGAGGTACGTTTTTTAAAAAATGAAGAATGGAAAATTCTTCCTTATAAAAATGCTTATGGGGATCGATATGCATTAAGCTCCCATGGCAGGTTAGTTTGTTTTAAAAAAGATATAAAAAAAGGACAGCTTTTAAGATTAAGCAGACAGGGCGGTTATCCTATATGGCGAGCTATTCGCAAAGGAGAGTATTTTGCCATTTTATTACACCGCCTCGTTGCCAAATATTTTCTTCAAAAACCTTCTTCTGAAAATAAATTTGTCATTCATCTTAATCATAATAAAGAAGATAACAGGTTTAAAAATTTAAGATGGGCGACGCAACAGCAAGTAACAAAACATAACAAAAAAAATCCCTTAGTAATAGCAGCAAAAGATAAAGCACGTTTAAATCCACAAAGAAAACATAGTAAACTTACACCTGCTCAAATCCGTTCTATTAGAAAACTGCTGAACCAAAAGAAGACCTTGAAAGAAATTGCTCAAAAATATGGTGTTTCGGATATGCAGATTCACAGGATTAAAACAGGTGAAAACTGGAGTGGCGTTTAAAATGGCCTTTTGATGGCTTTAACAGCATTATCGTCAGTTTAAAATTAAATTTGTAGTTAATAAATTTTATGGCTGTACATGAATTAGAAGATATTTTTCAAAATAAAATTGATGCAGAAGTTCGCATTGAGCCCAAAGACTGGATGCCGGAAAAATACCGCCAGACTTTAATCAGGCAGATAAGTCAGCATGCACACAGCGAAATTGTAGGTATGTTACCTGAAGGCAACTGGATCAGCCGGGCACCTTCCTTAAAACGCAAACAAATTTTAATTGCCAAAGTACAAGACGAGGCGGGACATGGTTTGTATTTATATTCCGCTGCTGAAACCCTAGGCATTTCCAGGGATGAAATGATAGAACAATTACACAGTGGCAAAGCCAAATATTCATCCATTTTTAATTATCCAACGCTTAACTGGGCTGACATGGGTGTGATTGGATGGCTGGTTGATGGTGCTGCTATTATGAACCAGGTTCCTTTATGCCGCGCCTCCTTCGGACCTTATAGCCGTGCTATGATAAGAGTTTGTAAAGAAGAAAGTTTTCATCAACGCCAGGGATTTGAAGCTCTTATTGTTTTAAGCAAAGGAACAGAAGCACAGCGTGCCATGGTACAGGATGCAATTGATAGATGGTGGTGGCCAAGTTTAATGATGTTTGGACCTCATGACAGCGAAAGCCTGCACAGTGAGCAAAGTATGAAATGGAAAATTAAACGTTTTAGCAATGATGAATTGCGACAGCGTTTTGTTGACATGTGTGCTGAACAGGTGAAGCTTTTGGGAATGACACTTCCTGATCCTGACTTAAAATGGAATGAAGAAAGAAAGCACTATGATTTTGGTAAAATAAACTGGGAGGAATTTTGGAATGTAGTAAATGGAAATGGTCCATGCAATAAACAAAGACTGGATGCCAGGAAAAAAGCATGGGAAGACGGTGCCTGGGTAAGAGAAGCAGCAGTGGCACATGCGGAAAAGAGAGCGGAGAGGATGAGGGTGAAAGCTGCTTAGAAAATGTAAAATATAAAAGTAAAAAAGTTTAGCTCTATACTTTTCTAAGCTTTGTTACTACTATCAGGCTTCTGTTGTGTCACTCACTTGTACGTTTTGTAATTCTATTCAGCAATAAATAAGCTTTATGATGTTATTCAGAAAATACTATTACGGTGATTATGATGCTATAAAAGGCGGCTCCCCCGAAGGAGGAGAGAATCAGGCACAAGGAACTTTTAATAAAAATAAAATCACTCAAGAAGGAACTGATACAAAGTCCACTCACCGGGGGGATTTAGGAGGTCTCTGGGAAGTTTTTATTCGCAGCAAGCAGGGGCTTGATCATAAACATGTTGGTTCATTACATGCAACCGATGCAGCAATGGCAATTGAAAATGCCCGTGATGTATATACACGCAGGCAGGAAGGTGTAAGCATTTGGGTGGTGGAAAGTAAATTTATTCATGCTTCAAATCCTGATGAAGCCGAAAGTTTTTATGAGCCTGCCAATGACAAAGTATATCGTCATCCAACTTTTTATGATTTACCCGATGAAGTAAATCATATGTAGCCCACCTAAATCCTTCCCAAGGGAGGACTTAGAATCCTATAAACATAGATTAATTATGATGACAACTAGCATAGATAGTGACTCAATGCAAGCTCCATTCCCACGGGAAAGGGCCGGGGAATGGGCTTATACTCTCCATTTAGCAGACAATGCCCTTATCCTGGGACAAAGAAACAGCGAGTGGACGGGACATGGGCCGGTGCTGGAGCAGGATATTGCCATCACAAATATTTCTCTTGACCTTATTGGACAAGCAAGAAATTTTTACCAGCATGCGGCTACGCTTTATAACAGTTTTTCAGAAGAAGAAAAGAAAGCAGTCGATCAATACATTCCCCGACTTTGGAAAGAATATAATAGAGAACTGCAGGAAGATGATCTTGCTTTTTTACGTGATGAACATCAGTACCTGAATTTGCTGATCACTGAACTACCAAAAGGCGACTGGGCACAAACAGTTTTAAAGCAATTCTTTTTTAGTGCTTATCAATATTTTTTATATCAACATCTTCAAAACAGCAGTGATATTCAAATAGCCGCTATTGCTGAAAAATCTTTTAAAGAAACTACTTACCACTTAAGATGGAGTAGCGAATGGGTGATACGATTAGGAGATGGAACAGAAGAAAGTAATCAAAGAATAAATAATGCTTTAAATGAATTGTGGCCATTCACAGGTGAAATGTTTATACCTGCTGAATATGAAGAAATAAATGTTAAAGCAATAAAAGAAGGTTGGATAAAAAAAGTTGAAGAAGTTTTTGCTGAAGCTACTATAACTCCTTCTTCTTTAGTG
>JACDAZ010000501.1 GCA_013695175.1 Flavisolibacter sp.
AAACCGTCAGTAACATTTGAAGAAGGATTAAGTGAAACAATTGACTGGTATTTAAATAACCAGGACTGGTTGAATCATGTTACCTCCGGTGCTTACCAGCACTATTATGAAGAACAGTATGCGGAGAGAAATTAGGAGCAATACTAAGCCTCAACCTTAGCCTCAACCTTTTCCTTAACCTAAACCTTATCCTCAACCTAAAACTCAACTTCCCTCTTAATTGATCATCGCATTAAAAAGTTTATTTAAAGATTCAGTTGTATATACAATAGCCAATATTATACAAAAACTTGCACCTCTGATTGTAATTCCAATAGTCATTAAATATTTGGGTAACGAGGCATTAAAGATTTATGATCTTTCTTTTGTTTATGTATATCTTTTTTCAGCACTGGTGTTTTTAGGACTTGATTCTGCTGCTTCTGCATTTTATTTTGACCAGAAGAAAAAAAATTTTAATAAAAAACAGGTTTTGGGGTATGGATTTTATTTCCAGTTAATTTCCTGTATTTTATATTTTTTACTCATTTATCCTTACAGGCAGGAACTCGCAGTACTTATTTTCCCAAATGATCCAACTATGGAAAAATTCTGGGTAATGGCTTTAAGTATTATTCCGGGATATATTATGTTGAGCTATGGGTTGAATATTGCTTTGTGGCAAAAAAGAAAAGCTCTTTATGTCATTACTTGTTTTATACAAACTATTTTAACTGTTGCTGGTGTTTATGCTGCAGTTGTAATATTTAAAGGAACCATATCAGATGTTTTTTACGTGTTGATTGGCTCAATGAGTATAACAGGATTTTTTATCATTTTATATTTAAGAAAAGAAGTTTTTGTAAATCCTTTTCCATTTAATAGCGCACTTGTTAAAGCATTATTTCTGTTTGGAATTCCTTTTGCTTTAACATCATTTTTCAGGCAATTAATACCTTCCATAGACCGGTATTTTTTACTGCTCAATAATTATCACCAGGATCTTCCGGAGTATATTTTATCAGTAAAACTTGCATCATTTATCAATATTGGATTTACAGCTTTCTTGCTTGCTTTTACACCTTATTCTTTAAATAAAATAAATGATGAAGATGCAGAACAGGAAATTTCTGCTATTTTCAGATTAGTAGCTGTGATCACTTTAAGTTTTGTGCCCCTGATTCTGGCTTTTAAAGATCCAATTGTAGCCTTTTTTGCAAATGACAGTTATGTACTTACACCCAAATTGCTACCTATTTTTTTATTTGGGTGGGTTTTTGACTTGTTTACAAATTTTGCATTTTTAGGTGTATACAAGTCTCACAATTCATTGTTCATCCTGGCTCTACTAATTACAGGAACTGTAATAATTATTATTTCAAATATTTTGCTGATACCCGTTTTCGGTGTTTTTGGAGCTGCCATTAGTTTTTTTATTACCAAATGTTGCAGTTTTTTTGTTGCCTTTCACTACCTTAAAAAGCATTTTAAAATTCATATAAGCATTTTTAAGTTGATGATTTTATTTTGCATGGCAGCTTTATGTAGTTATTTATTGTTTGCAGTTAATTTTTATTGGTTTTTGTTATGCCTGGTAAGTTTTCTTTCATTTGTAGGCATTTATGTTTATCGCACACTGCAGCACTACCAGTTGTTTACTTTTTCAATAAAGAAGTAAAATAGTTATTAATATAGATAATTTTTTAATCTGATATATGAAAGGAATTATTTTAGCGGGCGGTTCAGGAACTAGGCTTTACCCTATAACAAAAGCTATATCAAAACAATTAATGCCCGTTTATGATAAGCCAATGATCTATTATCCTTTATCTATTTTAATGATGGCAGGAATCAGAGAAATTTTAATTATCACAACTCCGGAAGATGTTTCTTCATTTAAAAAATTATTTGGTGATGGTAGCCAGGTAGGTTGTCGTTTTGAATATGCTGTACAGAAAGTGCCAAATGGACTGGCTCAGGCCTTTGTTATAGGTGCTGAATTCATAGGGAAAGATAAAGTAGCTCTGGTGTTGGGTGATAATATTTTTTATGGTACCGGTTTAGGAAGGCAATTGCAGGAACTGAATGATGTACAAGGTGGTTATGTATTTGCATATGAGGTATCAGATCCTGAGCGTTATGGTGTAGTTGAATTTGATGATGAAATGAAAGCCATAAGTATAGAAGAGAAACCTAAACAACCAAAATCTAATTACGCTGTACCGGGTTTATATTTTTATGATAACAGGGTACTTAAGATTGCTAAAGAATTAAAACCTTCTGCAAGAGGTGAATATGAAATTACCGATGTAAATAAAGCCTATTTATTAATGGGTGAACTACATGTTTCTATTTTAGATAGAGGTACCGCATGGTTAGATACAGGAACATTCGAATCTTTAAGCGATGCAAGTGAATTTGTGAGGGTTATTGAAAAAAGGCAGGGAACAAAAATTGGTTGTATTGAAGAAATTGCTTACAGGATGGGTTTTATTGATGAAGAAAAATTAAAAGAACATGCAGTTAATTTAGTTAAAAGTGGCTATGGTCAATATCTAACTGATATAATTAAGAAAAAAAATACGAGTAAATTTTTTAAATAATAAATTAATATGGCATTGGATCTGAATGGAAAATCTTTACTGATTACTGGGGGTACAGGTTCTTTCGGTAAAGCTTTTACAAAATATGTGCTGGATAAATGGCCTGAGATCAATAGGCTGGTTATTTTTTCAAGGGATGAACAAAAGCAGTATCAAATGGCTTTTGAATTTCCTGAAGTTACTTATCCTGCTATGAGATATTTTATAGGAGATGTTCGTGATTTTGAGCGATTGAAAAGAGCTTGTAACGGTATAGATTATATTATACATGCTGCTGCAATGAAGCATGTGCATATAGCCGAATACAATCCTGATGAATGCGTAAAAACAAATATTGGCGGTGCGGAAAATGTAATTCGGGCAGCATTAGAAACACAAGTTGAAAAGGTTATAGCATTATCTACTGATAAAGCATGTGCCCCAATTAATTTGTACGGTGCAACAAAACTTACTTCTGATAAACTATTTATTGCAGCTAATAATATAAGAGGAAATAAGAAGATTAGCTTTTCGGTTGTACGATATGGAAATGTAATGGGTTCTAACGGATCAGTAATGCCTTTTTTTTTAAAAATGAAAGAAAAAGGAATAATACCAATTACAGATCCCAATATGACCCGGTTTAATATCTCTCTTACTGAAGGAGTTGAAATGGTGCTTCATGCTTTAGAAACGACTTGGGGTGGCGAGCTTTTGGTTCCCAAAATTCCATCCTATAGAATAACAGAAGTCGCAGAAGCAATTGCTCCAGAATGTCAAAAAGAAATTATAGGTATAAGAGCTGGAGAAAAAGTTCATGAAGAAATGATTACAAGTTCCGATTCATTTACTACATATGATCTGGGTAAATATTATGTAATATTACCTCAAACAAGAAGTTGGGATCTTGAAGAATTTATCCGGCATTTTAATGCTAAAAATGTAACACAAGGGTTTACATACAATTCCGGAACAAATTCCGAGTGGTTAACTGTAAGTGATTTACGTAAATTAATACGTGATCATGTTGATAATAAGTTTGACTTAGTTTAAAGCAAAATAATGAATTCAATTCCTTATGGGAAACAAGCTATTTCAGATGATGACATTAATGCTGTCATTATAGCATTGAAATCAGAATTTCTTACTCAAGGGCCTCAAATTAAGGATTTTGAAAATGCTTTTGCGAATTACATTGGAGTAAAATATGCTGTGGCTGTAAGCAATGGAACAGCAGCTTTACACCTGTGTACAATGGCTCTGGATGTTAATAAACAGACGAATGTTATTACTACACCCATAACTTTTGCAGCATCTGCAAATTGTGTGCTTTATTGTGGTGGTTCAATACATTTCGCGGATATAGAAAAGGATAGTTATTTGATCGATCTGAACAAAGTAGAAGATCTTTTAAGATCTCAACCAAAAGGTTTTTATCACGGGCTTATACCTGTAGATTTTGCAGGAAAAGCTGTGGACCTTGAGAAATGTAAGGTACTAACAGAAAAATATAACCTGTGGATCATTGAGGATGCCTGTCATGCCCCAGGCGGTTACTTTGTAGATAGCAAAGGGATAAATCAAATGTGCGGCAACAGCGCTTATGCAGATCTTGCTATTTTTTCTTTTCATCCGGTTAAACATATCGCATGCGGTGAAGGTGGTATGATAACAACAAATGACGAGAGCTTGTATAAAAAATTATTGCTGTACAGAACTCATGGTATTACGAAAGATGCTTCTTTAATGGTTGAAAACCACGGTGGCTGGTATTACGAAATGCAGGAATTAGGATACAATTACAGGCTTACTGATTTTCAGGCTGCACTTGGGTCATCTCAACTTAAAAGAGCTGACCAGGGATTAGAACGAAGAAGGCAAATAGCTAAAAATTATTTTGAAGCATTTAAAGATGATGAAAATATTATTGGTCAATCCGGCGTTGTTGAAGGTCATGCTTATCATCTTTATATTATAGAAGTTAAAGACAGGCTTAGCTTATACAATCATTTAAAGGCAAATAATATATTTTCTCAGGTACATTATATTCCTGTTCATACGCTTCCTTATTACAAAGGCAAAGGCTGGAAGAACGGCGACTTTCCAGTATCGGAAAACTACTACAGGCATTGTTTAAGCC
>JACDAZ010000536.1 GCA_013695175.1 Flavisolibacter sp.
TATGTGGGGTCTTAATAAGATGTACCTGCTTATGGAAAAGCAGCATAACAGGGGACAGGATGGTGCCGGGTTGGCAGCGGTAAAATTAAATGTAGAACCAGGTTATCCATTTCTTAGCCGGCTGCGCAGCAATCATAACCAACCTATAGCAGATGTATTCAGGCAAATTGGAGAAGAGTTTAAAGAGCTTCAAAAATTTAATGCAGATATCAGTCAATATGCAGGCTTAATGAAAGGCCATTTATCGTTTCTTGGCGAACTGTTGTTAGGTCATTTAAGATATGGTACCCAGGGAAAAAACAATGTTGAATTTTGCCATCCTTTTATAAAAAGACACACTATTCCTGCACGCAATCTGGCCATTGCAGGCAATTTTAACCTTGTAAATACAGATGAATTATTTGGATTGGTCAATGCAGATCCGGGTGAATTTCAAAAACAAAGTGACCTGGCAGCCATGTTGGAGGTTATCTATCATTTTATAGTAAAAGCCGATGATGCAGAACCCGGAAAACTAAATATTGTATCTGTTTTAAAAAAAGCATTACCTCTTTTCGACGGAGGTTTTCATGTTAGTGGTATTACAGGTAATGGACTAGGTTTTGTTTTTCGGGATGCTCATGGTATACGTCCTTCCTATTATTACATTGATGAAGATGTAGTGGTAGCAGCATCTGAAAGAGCCGCCATTCGTACTGCTTTCAATGTAGGGGAAAATGAAGTTAAAGAATTAATGCCGGGAATGGCGTTGATAGTAAATGAGGACGGAAAGGTACAATTGGAACAGATTATTCCTGCTAAGGAAAGAAAGGCATGTTCTTTTGAACGTATTTATTTTTCACGTGGCAGTGATGAAAAAATTTATAAGGAAAGAAGCTCTTTAGGATACAATTTAAGTAAGCAGGTATTAGAAGCTATTGATTATGATTTAAAGAATACTATTTTTTCTTTTATTCCAAATACAGCAGAAGTGGCTTTTTATGGCCTGGTAAAAGGCTGTGAAGATTACCTGAATAAGATTAAGATTGAACGCATCTCATCCTGGAATGGAAATATCGATGATGAGAAATTAACGGAAATGGTTAACCGCAGGGTAAGGATGGAGAAGATTGCCATTAAGGATGTGAAAATGCGTACGTTTATTACAGAAGATGTAAACCGTAGCGAGATGGTGCAGCACGTATATGATATAACATACGGTACTGTACGAAAAGGAATAGATTCATTAGTTGTAATAGATGATTCAATAGTAAGAGGAACTACATTGAAGGAAAGTATTATTCGTATGCTATCACGGTTAGAACCTAAACGTATAGTTGTTGTTTCTTCATCACCACAAATTAGATATCCTGATTGTTATGGTATTGACATGAGTAAGCTTGGCGATTTTATTGCATTCAATGCTGCTATTTCCTTAATAAAAGAACGGGGTAAAGAAGATTGTTTAAAGGATCTTTATGACCAATGCAAAGAATTAGTAAGAAATAATCAACTACATGATGTAAACGTGGTAAAACAGGTTTATAAAACTTTTTCAAATGAAGAAATTACAAAAAAAATAGCCCATTTAATAACACCTTCAGACCTTACTATTCCTGTTGATGTTATTTACCAAACAATTGAATCCTTACACGAAGCTTGCCCTAATAATTTAGGTGATTGGTATTTTACAGGAAATTATCCTACACCTGGAGGTAATCGTGTAGTGAATAAAGCCTTTATGAATTATATGGAGGGAAGAAATACGAGAGGATATTAGAGAGGAACTAGGAATTATGAAGTATGAATTATGAATTAAAAGTTGTTTGAAGCTTCTAAACGTTTCATGAAACTTCATTCAACCCTTTTTTGGAAAAAATTATAGACAATGAAAACTTTATTACTGGTTAGGCATGCTAAAAGCAGTTGGGATAATATAGGACAGGATGACAGGGAAAGGCCTTTGAATGAACGTGGTAAAAAAGATGCTCCGGAGATGGGTAAAAGATTAAAAGACAAAAAATTAGAAATTGATCTTTTTGTTTCCAGCCCTGCTAAACGTGCTTTTAGAACAGCAAGGGCTTTTGCTGAAGCGTATGATGTAAAAAAAGAAAATATAGAAATTGTTGAAGATTTATATCATGCTTCATCTGCCAATTTTTATAAAGTATTATCTTCTTTGCCCTCAAAAAATGATGCAGTGGCTTTGTTTTCACATAATCCCGGTATAACAGAATTTGTAAATACGCTCACTTCAGTACAAGTAGATAATATGCCAACAGGAGCTGTATTTGCTGTAAGTGCAGATGTTACAGAATGGAATTTATTTAAAGGAGCTGAAAAAAAATTTTTATTCTTTGATTATCCGAAAAATCCTATTGCTTAAATTTTCCTAAGTATTATATGGACTGAACCATTGGATAATTCTACCCTTTGTAAATTCAAATCCTCGAGATTCCAATGTTGATTTAATGGTTGTACAAAAGTATGTGAATCGTCAAATTGCAATTGAAGCATTTCATTCCTGACATTTTTTACAAACTGCCAGTTACCAATACAGGTATCAGAATTTTCGCAATAGCTTACAGTATTGTCTTTATTGAATTTTAAACGAACAGAAAACAATTCAGCAGTTTTATCTACTTCATCATAATAATATTCTACAGACCATTTTCCGTTTTGTAAGATTTCTTCTGACGAACTGATACCGTCGTATATGTGAGAGCAACTTATAAAGAAGGAGGGTAGAAAAAACAGCAAGGCTGCCAGTATAGTAGCGCTTTTCATAAAGGTTTGGATTGAAGAACAAAATACAAACTTTTATATTTTTTCCAAATGTTTATGTAGTTTCTTTTTCGGTTTACTTAAGGTTACTATATAAACACCTGTAAAAATGAGACAAGCGGCAAGAATTTTTTGTACAGATAATGTCTCACTCAATAAAAATGCAGCAAATAGAAAGGCAAACACAGGCTGAGTATAAATATATGCCCCGGTTTTACCAGCACCAAGATGCTGTAATCCATATGCAGTGAAATAATAAGCCAGGAATGTTCCTGTTAATACAATTAAAGCCAGGTAAATGAATTGTTTTGTTTCAAATTGATCAAAATGAACAGTTTCCGCTTCAAGCCATCCGAAAGGGAGAATCATAAAAAAACCAATAGTAAAGACCCATCTTACTACATGTAAGGGACTATAACTCTGCATCAATGGTTTTACCAGAATAAAATATATTGAATATGAAATTGCATTTGAAAAAATTAAAATATCACCAAGTAAATAATTAGAAGCATGCATTTCACTTTCTTTAGCCATTATCAGTAAAGCAGCACCTGAAACACCCAGCAGTAAACCTGTAATTTTTAATAGGGTAAGCGCTTCTTTTAGTACAAAAAATGCAAATATTGTAATTAAAAGGGGTGTTGTTAACATCAACAGGGAGGCATGTACAGTTGATGTCATAGTTAGTCCATTTATAAAAAGTGATTGGTTAATAGCAATACCCGTCAATCCACATAAAAGAAATCTTCCTACATGTTCTTTCTTAATGCCGGGAGCAGTTTTGCCAAATAACCAAACCATCCAAAACAATAAAAGACTAATTCCAACCCGGTATACATTTAAACCAAATGGTTTTACCAAAGCAGGAGAAATAAGTTTTATGAAGCTATAATTGACAGCAAAAAATAAATTGGTAAGTAAAACTGCTATATGAGCTTTAGTTGCATTCTTCACACGGCTTGCAAAGGTAAATGCTATTGCATTGATATTCTGACAATCATTTCTGCAACAGCTTTTTCTAAATAATTTTCCTGTTTTAATATTGGCATTTGATAATTAAATGACTTTGCCAGGTCCAGTATGTTTTTTAGTTTAAATTTTTCCTGTGGTATACAAAATGCTATGTTTTCTTTCATTAAATATGAAGCCAAATATTCCTGTTCTGTTTGTCCATGTGTCGGTATTAAAATGCTTTTTTTACCCATAGTAACTATATCCATAATTGTACTATAACCGCTGCGACTGATAACAAATTCAGCTTCTTTAACCTGGCGTTCCAATTCTTCAGTTGGTAAATGATTGTGTACTGAAATATTTTCTGGTAAGGAAATAACTTCTGTTTCCCCCGGCAGGCCTCTTACAAGAACAATTTGATATGTATAATCTTTAAGTTGCGGTAATATAATATTTTCAAATATTGTTCTTTGCGGCTCAGGGCCTGAAAGAATGATCAGCAATTTATTTTCGTAATGTGCACCATTCTCATTTTTAAAACGTGAGAGCGGACCAATATACTTTACAGGTATACCTGGTAAAATTACAGGGTGTGATAGCTCACCACCCAGGTTTGGAGATAAGGGCAGATCCGGAATCCAGCATTCATTATATGATTCTACAAATTGATAATTTAATTTTTGTAATAAATTATCTGCAGCCTTTGCAATAGATGTTTGAATAAATAACTGGTGAGTTATAAAAACCGAATATATTTTTTCGTGGTAAAGACCATACCTGTTATCAGAAATTACTGCATCTAATTTATATTCCTCTATTACGTTTTGAAGCCATTCGTTTTCATCATCAATTTTTGCAAGTATGTTTGGAACCTGGAAAAGCATTTTCCCTATCAACTCCCATTTATTTTTTCCATATTGTATATTATAACCTTTGAGATGCAATAAAGGCAGCCCGGGGAATGCTTCCTTTAGAATGTATGCGGTTTTGCCTTCTCCCGCCATTAGCACCTGGCAATTTTGCCTTAAAAGCTCATGTATGATAGGAATACAACGGGTAGCATGACCTAACCCCCAATCTAAGGGGGCTATTAATATTTTGGGCTTTGAATTATCGGAATTCATGTTATTTTTATGAGGTTTCGCCGAAGCAGCATACTAAAAGAGACCTAAAATAGTTAATTTAGAAAAGTATATATGATCAGAAAACAAACATTCATAGCATTGTTATTGGTTTCGATTATTTTATCTACCGGTTGCCAGAAAAATTATTATTCCGGCGGCGGTAAAAGCAACAGCAATTGCGGTTGCCCTGGAAAATAAGGTATGGTTGGATACTAAACCGGTTTTTATATGAGAAACTATAATAGAGACCTGTTAGTGTTAATGAAAACAACAACACTTTCAGATGAAGCATTAGATAAGCATTTAGAGTGCTTGGATACTGTTTTAAAAATAGTTGAAAATGATAATACCTTTTGTGCATCACATGAATTAGTTGCACGCAACAGTATTACCACAAAAAGAAAAAAAATTTTAAAAGCAGTTTCAACTCCTGAATTGAAATTGTTTTACTTCCTGATAAATAAGAACTAGGATAACTTAGATAAAGCTTCGCGAAGTTTGCTGATCATTTCATCAATTTCTTCTTTTTTACAAGTACCTACACTTAACCTGTACCAGGGTTCTGATTTTGAAACTCCAAATGCATTAAAAGGAACCACCGCCAATCCTGCTTCTTTCAATATATAAGATGTTACTTCTTCCTGTGTTTGTAATTCTTCACCGGTAGCTGTTTTTTTACCAACAAGATTAATTTTTATGGTCAGGTAAATAGCAGCTTCGGGTGCAACAGCATCAACCTGGTAACCTTCTTCTTTTAATTGCATAAAACCTTCAAAAATTTTTGTCAGTCTCTCCTCCAGTTCTGCCTTGTAATTTTCAAGAAATTTTTTAATGCTTTCATGATCTAATAAGAATTTGGCTACGGCTTTTTGTTCAGCCATGGGTGCCCAGGCGCCAACATGCGAAAGTATGGCCCGCATTTTTGCAATGATAAATGCTGGTCCCATACTCCATC
Source organism: Flavisolibacter sp. (assembly GCA_013695175.1). Lineage (GTDB taxonomy): Bacteria > Bacteroidota > Bacteroidia > Chitinophagales > Chitinophagaceae > Flavisolibacter. The sequence continues at coordinate 5,797 of JACDAZ010000536.1, forward strand.
CGACACGTACGCCTGTTGCAGCAAAAACTTTACTTATTGCATCAATAAAAATGGTGTATTCACGCATTTCCGGATGAAGTGAAACCGGATCATAATGTTCAATGTCACCATAAGTTAACCGCCAATACATTTGGTCAAACAACAGGTAAAGCTTTTTATCATCTTCACTACGGCTGTTGTTTTCTTCTACAATTAAATCACATATTTCTTTCAATACATGCTTCTTAAAAGTAGTACCTGTTGGATTTTGTGGAGAGCACAAAGAGATCAATGTAGCACCTTTTATATGCGGACGAAGATCATTTGCTGTTACCATAAAATTGTTTTCAGCTTTTGCTTCAACAACAATATGTTCGCCTTGTACAAAACGTGTATAATGGTTATTATTCCATGATGGTACCGGGTAAATGATCTTATCTCCTTTATCGCATACAGCACGATATAGTGCATATATTAAAGGTCTGCCACCTGCAGAAACTAATATTTCATCCAAGTGGTAATCAAGGTTTTGAACTTGCTTTGTATATTGAATAATAGCTTCTCTAAGATCTATGTTTCCCTGTGCTAAAGGATAATTAGTATAATGTTCCCTGTAAGCCTCAATTATTAAGTTTTCCAGTTGTTTTGGAATGGGAAAAATATTTGGATCAAAATCTCCAACTGTAAAATTATAAATGGTCTCGCCTTGCCTTATAAGTTCTTTTATTTCACCACCAAGTTTTACAATTTCAGATACAACCAAATTTTCAGAAAGATGAGATAATTTCATTGACAAGAATTTTTCTAATAATTATTAGGAGAAATGAATTTCACCTTTATTGGTACCCGGCAAATGTAAAGGGAATGACTTAGATGATTTCTGATTTTTCGTTGGAATTTAATTATTGAGAGGTTTACTTAAATCAAAATCTGCATGAAAACGTAATTTGTTATGCCTTTTGAGTATATAGCTTAATGTTCTACCATCATTACTTAAAACCAAATTCCATTCATTAGTAGCAGCTGCAGGTATTAGGGATGCAGTATAAGGGTCTGCAGGGAAAAATTGGGTTAATGCATTTTTAGGATCACGGGAAACTCCGCCATACATAGTTACAGAGTCAGGTGAACCATCAGCATGCCTGTGGTCGTGTTTTAGGGTAAGTGTTTTATTATCTGCAGTCAGAATCCAGGTTCTTGATCGATCATCACCTACCTGAAAAGGAATCCGGTATTCATTTTTATTGCAACCTTCAAAATGGATTTTTAAAGTTTTCCCATAAAAAGGATCTGATTCATCTGCAGGAAAAATAGTTTTTCCTTCATAAGAGTTACCGCAATAGGGAGTTAATGATTTTAAAAACTGTCGGTGGCTACAGGCATAGAGCAGGGAGGTGAAAACAATAAAAATGAACAGCTTTTTCATTGTATAAATTATCTCTTAAGGTAATTATTATTTTATATTCCAATCAAAATGTTGATTATCAATAATTATTTCTTTTTCTGAAATTAATTTGGTTTATATTATAAACTAGTTTACGTTTGTGTTGAAATAGCATTTTTATGAGATACTTCCTAAACTTACTGCTTGTCTTAATGGCGTCAAACCTGGGTGCTCAAACAACAATAGGTGGCACATTAAAAGACACAAAAGGCTTACCCATTGCAGGTGTAAGCATTTATTTAAAAGATACTTATGATGGTGCCACTTCTGATTCAAGCGGAAAGTTTTCTTTTAAATCACTTGAGAAAGGCGAACAACTTTTAATAGCAACATCCATAGGTTATAAACCACAGGAAATTAAATTGACCATCCAGGATGCACCTTTCAACTTTGATATCATATTAAAAGAAGAAATAAATGAATTAAAGGCTGTTGTAATTACGGCAGGCAGTTTTGAAGCAAGCGACAGAAAAAAAGCTACTGTATTAAATTCTATTGATATTGTTACAACTGCCAGTGCTAATGGTGATGTTACAGAAGCAATTAAAACCTTACCAGGGGCACAACAGGTTGGTGAAAGTGAAGGATTGTTTGTAAGAGGCGGTACTGCCGGTGAAACAAAAATATTTATTGATGGCAACCTGGTGAATAATTTCTTTTATACCAGCGTTCCCAATATTGCTCAAAGAGGTCGCTTTTCACCTTTCCTGTTTAAAGGAACTGTATTTAGTGCAGGTGGTTATTCGGCTCTTTACGGACAGGCACTTTCATCTGCATTGATACTGGAATCAATTGATTTACCTGAAAGAAGTTCTGCAAACCTTGGTGTTTCATTTTTAAATGTAAGCGGCGGATACCAGCATTTGGCAAAAAATAAAAAATCATCATGGGGTGTAGGCTATGGCTATAGCAACCTTGATCTTGCCTTTAGATTAATTAAACAAAAACAGGATTATTTTAAAATGATTCAATCGCATGAAGGAGATGCCAACTTTCGTATAAAAACATCTGGTTCAGGCATTTTGAAATACTATGGTTCCTTTAGTAAAAATGGGTTAGGTTTTAGAGTTAATAGTTTAGATACATTGAATTATAAAGATGCTTTTGAATTAGGCAACTTCAATATGTATCACAACCTGTCATGGAGGGAAAATTTAAACAATGGCTGGAAGATAAACCTGGGTGCATCTTTTACAGATAACAATGATGATATAAGCGGTAGTATACAAAACCAGCAAAATGAAGAAGTGCTTTTGTCGGGATTGGAGTTTAAAAATTTTGATTTAAAAACAAATGGTCTCTTTTTTAACGCCAAAGCAGTTATTGAAAAAAAATTGCAAGGTTTGAGTGCTTTACGTTTTGGTACGGAATATAACCGTAGTACTGACCGTGCAGATTTTACAATGTATAATGGACAGGAATTTCCGGGAACAATAAAAGAAGATTTGAATTCAGTTTTTGCTGAAGTAGATATTTATGTAACCAATAACCTGGCAGCCAAGATTGGTTCTCGTATGGAACATTCTTCTTTATTAAATAAATACAACCTTGCACCACGACTTTCATTAGCTTATAAAGTTGGACAGCAAAGTCAGGCATCATTAGCATATGGTATTTTTTATCAAAATCCCGAAAGAAGATATTTACCTGCAATTTCAGACCTTGGTTTTACCAAAGCCACACATTATATAGCCCAGTATCAAAAGGTTGCTTCTAAAACAACTTTTAGATTAGAAGGGTTTTATAAAAAATATGAAGATTTAATAAAAACAGCTTTTGTAAACGGGAGGGAACTGGCAGACAACAATAATGGTTTTGGAGAAGCAAAAGGAGTTGAACTGTTTTGGAGAGATAAAAAAACAATTAAAAATTTTGATTACTGGGTTTCTTATTCTTACCTCGACACCAAAAGAGATTTTCTAAATTATCCAACAGCAATACAGCCGGGATTTGCAGCAAAACATACCAGTTCATTGGTAATGAAAAAATTTGTTACAGGTTTAAAAACACAATTCAATGCTTCATACAATTTTGCATCTGGGCGCCCTTATTATAACATCAGGTACGATAACAATGCAAATAAATTTTCAATTTTTGATGAGGGGAAAACTATCAACTATAATAGCCTTAGTCTTAGTGTAAACTATTTACCGAATGTATTTAATCAAGGTGCAAATAAATTTACAGTATTTGTTTTTTCTGTAACCAATGTTTTAAATACACGCCAGGAATTTGGTTACCAATACTCATATAATGGAGTAAGAAAACAGGCTGTTGTGCCACCAGCAAGAACTTTTGTTTTCCTGGGTGCATTCTTCAGCTTTGGCGTGGACAGATCTCATGAATCTATTGATAAAACCTTAAGTCTTCGGCTTTAAAATTTAAAATATGTCAAACGAATCATTTACACCACAAGGTAAGGATCCGCAACTGTGGCACCTGGCTCAAAAAAGAGCTTCATTTAAAAAACATTTTATAACCTATATCATTATCAACGGATTTCTATGGCTTCTTTGGTTTTTTACAGGTGCTGAAACTTATGGAAGCATACTTCCATGGCCTGTATGGCCAACATTTGGATGGGGAATCGGGCTTTTATTTCATTATATGGGTGCATATGTAACAACAGGTTCTGATTCTGTTGAAAAAGAATATCAAAAATTAAAAAACAATCAAAATTCTTAATTATGAAAAAGATAAATTTTTTATTACTGTCAATTTTATTTTCTGTTTCTGTTTTTTCACAAAGTGAGAAGTACATGAAAACAATGGAGGCAAGAGTGGTAAATGTTGAAACAACACGCACTCCGGATGATTTAAAAGAACTTGCTAATGCGTTTGAACGCATTGCTGATGCAGAAAAAAATCAATGGCATCCATATTATTATGCAGCACTTGCTACTGTTAATGTGGGTTATGCTTCCATGACTCCACAAGGTGGTGATGCTAAAATAATTGATCCAATTGCAGACAAAGCTGAATCTTTAATAAAAAAAGCAGAAACATTGCAACCGGCTAATTCTGACATTTTTGTAATTAAAAAAATGATTGCTTCATTGCGTATGATGGCAGATCCTATGAACCGCTATATGAAATATGGTCCTGAAGCGCAACAGGCATTAGAAGCAGCAAAAAAATTAAATCCTGACAATCCACGCATTTATATGCTGGAAGGACAGGATAAATTTTATACGCCAGAACAATTTGGAGGCAGTAAAGAAGAAGCAAAGAAATTATTTGCGTTAGCTATGCAAAAATTTGAAAACGAAAAACCTGCATCCTCTATTGATCCCAATTGGGGCAAGGCAACAACTGAATATTTTTTAAAGCAGGTAAATTAATATTGATGTCAGAAAATTTTTCTCCTCAACAAAGTTTACAGCTCATTCAAACCATGATAGAGCGAACGAAAACTAATCTCAGGGAAAACAGTTTTTACTTTCTGCTTTGGGGATGGGTGACGTTTGGAGCAGTATTAACTCAATTCTTTTTAAAAGTGGTGCTTGAATACAGGCACCATTATTTAGTTTGGCTGGTTACTATTATAGCACTAGTTATAACAATAATATACGGCAACAGGCAGAATAAAAAACAAGGATATAAAACTTATTTGGGTGAAAGCATGGGTAATTTATGGATGGGTATTGGCATTAGTTTTTTCATACTAACAATAATTATATCTGCAGGTATTGGGTGGTTGCACGCATGGCCATTTTTTATACTATTCTATGGGCTTGGTACATTTACTTCCGGTAAAATCATCCAATTTAAACCGTTGGTAGTTGGTGGAATAATCTGCTGGTTATTGGCAATAACTTGTGTATTTGTTCAATACGATTATCAACTGCTGATTGCTGCTGCAGCAATATTAAGTAGTTATATTATTCCGGGATATCTCATTAAATCAAAACATTTATAGCTTCTTTATGGAAGATAAAATTATTAGTGAAAAAGAAAGCATGTTGTTGATTCAGCAAATGATATCAACAGCTAAAAAAGAACAAACAGATAGTGGTATTGGATGGATTGTCTGGGGGTGGCTTTTATTCCTGGCTTCTGTATTTACATACTTGAATGAGAAAAATGAGTGGGTGTCTTCGTTTTTTTTCTGGAATTTATTTGGTATTGCCGCTATTCTGCTTGTTGTTTATGAAACAGCAAAATATTTTTTTGGTGCAAAAAAGGAAAAAGTAAAAACATATACCGGCGACTTGTTTGATAGGTTAAATATCGGGTTTGGCATTTCATTAATCCTTATTATCATGTCTATGAATATTGGTTATCCCTCCATTGTGCCACCGGTAAAAGGTTTTACTTTATTGCTTGGATTGTACGGATTTTGGATTTTAATTTATGGCACTGTATTAAATTTTAAACCTTCCATTATAGGGGCATTTATTACATGGGGTTTTGCTTTTGCAGGTTTGTTTGTTCAGCAAGGTAGGTTTGACATAACTATGTTAATACATGCTGCAGCAGTATTGTGTGGTTATATCATTCCCGGTCATATAGCTAATGTTCAATTCAGAAAATTAAAAAACAAAAAGTTTTAATTCGCCCTGTGTTTAAAGATCTTGATCCCATATTACATTCTCAGTTAAGGTTGGCTATTATGTCATTGCTGATAAGTGTGAAAGAAGCAGAATTCACCTTTATCAAAGAAAAAACCAATGCTACAGCGGGAAACATCAGCGTACAGGTGCAAAAATTAAAAGATGCCAATTATATTGAAGTAACCAAACAGTTTAAAGACAATTACCCGCAAACCATTTGTAAAATAACCGCCACAGGTGTTAAGGCATTTGAAGCATATGTAAAAACATTACAGGAGTATATCAAAAAGAGCTAACTATAAAAAGATATTTCTGTGTTGATGAAGAAATATTTTTTGCTATTGTTAATATCTCCTTTCCGGTTTTGCTTCCTTTGGCTAAAATTTTGCTAACTCAGGAATGTAAATTTTTTCTCCATCCATTATTCCATTTCTATGTGGCAAAGCCTTCGTCCTCATCAAAAAGTAAATGCTGGTGATAAGATCCGGTATGTTGGTTCCAACTCCGTATTAATCAAAGAAAAACTATTTAAAGTAACTAAAACGGAACAGCATTATTTTGAAATTGTGCCCATACTTTAGATGAAGCTGCAACAACTGTATTTGATACAAACATTATAAGGTATTTTGGGTATACAATCCGGTTTGAAAACTGGCAGGAATAATATATAGTTAGGTGGTTAAAAATTTAATCTGTTTAAAAAAGGAAGGCTCCTAAAAAGGAGCCTTCGTTATAATCCGTACTAAAAATTCGATTAAATTATTTTAAAAGCTTTACTACCGAACGTTCATTGTTTTTAATAACTTCCATAATATAAGTTCCGTTATTAAAGTTTGATGGTAAGGGCTTATCTATTGAGTTAATACCTTTTTGCATTGTATGTTGAAAAGAAAGCATTTTCAATCCGGCTGCGTTATATACATTTATTGTTGCAACTCCTGTTTCAGTTGAATTATAATTGAATGCTATTGAAGCCTGCACAGGGTTTCTTAATACAGTTATAGTACTTGCTTTTGCTTCAGTTGAATTCTTAAGCACAATTATTTTTGAATAAGATACAGAACCTGATTTGTTTACTATTTTAAGACGGTAATAAGTAGTTTCATTTAAAAGGGCTGCATCTTTTGAAGAATAAGTTTCTTTACCTGCTTTTGCACTATTAACAACAACTGCAACAGCTGAAAATGATTTGCCATCTGTACTTTTTTCAACCTGGAAGAAATCACCGGTTTCATTTGCATCAACTATCCAGGTTAATTCAGCTCTTTGATTTTGAATGTTACCAGCAAAAGATACCAGTTTAACAGGTAAAATAGACATCATTGCATAGTTTAAAGTAACTGTTGCAACATTAGAAGTAAGAGGATTAAAACCGCCATCATTAATTCTATAAGTAAATGTAACTGGTCCACCTGCAAAACCTGCTTCTGGTGTATAAGTAAAGCTACCATCAGCATTTAACATTAAACTTCCTTCCTCTACATTTTGTACTAATACAGCAGAATAAACTTCATTATTTTCCGGCGTATTATCATTTGTCAAAACATTTCCGGAAATAGGGTTAGGGAATACAGGTGCATAACTATCATCTACAGCAACAGGAGCTGAATTACAATTTGAAGCATAATTTAAAGACGCATTTGCTACAACAAGGTTGTCGTATATAAGGAAAGAATTACCATCTCCGTTTCCTGATGAAGTTCTGATACTTAAACGAGCTACACCGGGAGCTACATTTAGAGTTTGATTAAAACTTAAATTTGAATTAAAGCTAGATGAACTGTTTAATAATATGGAAGCCAGAGTAGTAAAGTTGTTATTCTTATCCATGGTACCTACTTCAATTAGCCTGGTAGCCTGGTTGTTTAATTTTGATTGTAATCTATAGCTGAAGGAAACATTTAGCGTTGTACCTAAAATAAGGTAAGGCGTTTGTATTAAACTTGTATTGGTTTGGTGGGTTGTAATACTTTGTGAACCACTTATTACCTCGTTATTGGCAGTGGTAAAACTTGTATTTTGAAGATCCCAGCAAATAATAGGAAGCG
>JACDAZ010000004.1 GCA_013695175.1 Flavisolibacter sp.
GCTGCAGCTGAGCCACCAAATTCATTCATGTTTTCACGGGTTCTGATAAAAGCCGGATCATTGTTTATTTGTTGCGCCGATGGTCCACCCGCCATTCCTGCGAAGTCACCCGCAAGCCCTTTAATCTTAAAATGACGAACGCCACCCATGGTGCCATTGTATTTTACTAAACCTGTTTGCCTTGCCATAATTATAAAATTTTTATTGTTTTAAAATGAATAACTGAACACTACAAAATTAAAATTACTTTTGTTATAAGTATTTGACTATCAATAAGTAAAGCAATGCAATTTGATGCTATCGCACTTTATTTAACCGAAACTCACTTTAAAATCACTAAGGTTTTAGATGGAGATAGTTTTCGGGTTCAAAACATCTTTTCAAAAAGGGAAAAAGAAATTCGTTTGTACGGGGTGAATTTCTAATTCAACTCGGAATGAAAGCAACAGCGTTTGCAATAAGGATTGCTTCACCTGGAACAAACATTACTTTGATAACCGAAGAAAAATATTTTTTTGATTTTTATAAACGCCAATTGGCATACATCATTTTACCTGATGGAAGTTGCTTGAATGAAATATTGATCGCTGAAGGATATGCAAAATTAATGAGTGAATATTATTGTTCTAATCTTCCAAAATACCAGCAGCTAAACTTTGCTGCAATGCAATCTGCGAATGGATTGTATGCTTTTGTAAGCAACTTTTAGAATGTTTCCCACTAAATGAAAAATGCCTCATAAATTATTGATTTACAAGGCATTAATGCTAATATAAGCGGACCGGACGGGACTCGAACCCGCGACCTCCGCCGTGACAGGGCGGCATTCTAACCAACTGAACTACCGATCCAAAATATTTTAAAAGAACTTCAGAATTGCTACCTCCCTCTCGTAATGCAAAATATTGCTAACTAAAATTTTTAGGGCGGCTCCCAATAGCTACCGGAATTCTAACCATCCCGATAGGTATCGGGAGAACTACCGATCCAAATTCAGGGTGGCAAAAATAAGTGAATTTTGTTTTCAAAATAAAAAAAATCCCTCCACCTAACATTCTTTCACAATCTCTTATTGCTTCACAACTATCTTTGAAAGCTTGAACAAAAATTATGCTTAAAGTTGGAATTATAGGAACAGGGCATTTAGGAAAATTTCATTTAAATAACTGGCTTGAGATACCGGAAGTCAGTATTGTAGGTTTTTTTGATACCAATGATAAAATTGCTGCTGAAGTTGTAGAAAAATATGGCATAACCCGTTTTGCAAATGAAGATGAATTAATAGAAAGTTGTGATATAATAGACGTAGTGGTTCCAACAAACCGTCATTTTTACTTTTGTGAAAAAGCTATCAAAAAAGGAAAACATGTTTTTGTAGAAAAACCTTTTACCCATACAGTTGAGGAAGCAAAAAAACTGGTTAAGCTGGTTAAAGAATCCAATGTAAAACTTCAGGTGGGGCATGTAGAACGTTTTAATCCCGCCCTGCTGGCAATAAAAGAAATTGAACTAAAACCCATGTTTATCGAAGTTCACAGGCTGGCACAATTTAATCCGCGGGGAACAGAGGTTAGTGTTATACTGGACCTGATGATACATGATATTGATATTGTATTAAGTATTGTAAACAGTGAAGTAAAAACTATTTCAGCCAGCGGTGTAGCGGTTATGACTGAAACGCCGGATATTGCTAATGTTCGTTTGGAATTCAATAATGGATGTGTTGCAAACCTTACCTCCAGCCGTATTTCTATGAAAAAAATGAGGAAAATGAGGTTGTTTCAAAAAGACGCTTATATAGGTATTGATTTCCTTGAAAAAAAGACAGAAATTATAAAGCTTAAAGATGCTGATGATGCCAAAGCTTTTTCTTTTGATATAGAAACACCATCCGGAACAAAAACTATTTCCATATCAAATCCTGTAGTGCCGGCAACGAATGCTATAAAAGAAGAATTTGTACACTTTGTAAATGCTATAAAAAATAAAAAACGCACTGTAGTAAATGAAATAGATGGATTGCGGGCCCTTGAAGTTGCTCATTTTATTTTACAAAAAATAAATCCTTCTTATTCCACACCTGAGCATGCATAATAAAAAATATATTGATGCAGCCTGGTATGCAAGTATAGATTATATAACAGCAACTATAGCATGGTGTGTTTTTTTCTTTAGTCGTAAATTGTTACTGAACGAACCCTTACACTCTGCTGAAGGATTACACATTTCATTAACCTTTTGGCTTGGTGTGTTTTTAATTCCGCTTGGCTGGCTGATTTTGTTTCTATTAATTGGAAGCTATCAATCTGTTTACAAAAAATCCAGGTTGATTGAATTCACCAACACATTTATTTGCTGTTTAATAGGCTCAGTGATTTTATTTTTTTTATTTATACTGGATGATGTAGTTAATAATTACTTCTATTATTATATAGCATTTGCTCTCTTATTTTCAATTCATCTTTTTT
>JACDAZ010000020.1 GCA_013695175.1 Flavisolibacter sp.
ATATTAGCCCATTGTTTAATAGCATCTTTTAAAGGAATGTTTTTAGGTAAAATGTTCCTTGCATCAGAAGTTTTAATTTCTATTTTAGGCAATAACAGGGAAACATATAGTTTGGGAGCTGTAATTGAAATTACATCTAAAGGTTCTGTTGATCTTAAAAGTGTTATTCCCCCAAAAATTCCCGGTGCCACATTATCTGCATGCATGGCTCCCGAAGCTAGTTGTTCACCATACATGGCAAACTCTACCAATTTTTTTTGCGAAAAAATATTACCAAGCAAATAATTAGCGGCAACTATAGAACCAGATGCTGAGGCAGCACTGGACCCTATTCCACTACCCGGCTTGATATTTTTTGTAATGGTAATTTCAAATCCAATGTTTTGATTTAATTCTTTTTTCATCTGAAGTAAAGGTGCACCGGCAGTATTTTTTTCCGGGTCAACAGGGAGGGGGAAATTGTCAGATGAAATAATAATGATCTTATTTTCATCCAGCAATTTCATTGAAATTATATCAAACGGCTCCTTTATACACAAACCCAATACATCAAAACCACAAACAAGGTTAGCAACAGTTGCCGGGCAAGAAACTTTTACTTCTTTCATTTAATTAATCGCAGTAGTTATTCATTAATTACGGCTTTAAATTAGTCATCTCTACCTTTACAAACTCAAATATCTTTAAAGCGAAAAGACAAATGAATTATAGTCCCGATATAAAGCGATATGATAAAATGATTTTTCGCAGGTGCGGAAACAGTGGTCTTCAGCTTCCAGTTTTATCACTTGGCTTATGGCACAACTTCGGTGCTGTAGATGATTACCATAATTGTAAAGAAATAGTTTATACGGCTTTTGATCATGGCATTACCCATTTTGATCTTGCCAATAATTACGGACCACCGCCGGGGGAAGCAGAAATAACTTTTGGTAAAATCTTAAAAGAATCATTTCAATCGCACCGTGATGAATTAATTATATCCACTAAAGCTGGCTGGCAAATGTGGCCCGGACCTTATGGTGACTGGGGTTCCAAAAAATATTTGGTTGCCAGTTTAGATCAAAGCCTGAAAAGACTGGGGCTGGATTATGTGGATGTATATTATCATCACAGACCCGATCCTTCAACTCCCTTAGAAGAAACTATGGGAGCTTTAGATCAAATAGTGAGGCAGGGCAAAGCTTTATATGTTGGCATTTCCAGTTACTCTGCCGATGAAACATCTAAAGCAATATCTGTTTTGGAATCATTTGGAACCAAACTTCTTATTCACCAACCAAAATATTCAATGCTTGAAAGATGGGTTGAAAATGGTTTGCTGGATGTTTTAGAAAAAAAAGGTATTGGCTGTATTACATTTTCTTCATTAGCCCAGGGAATCTTAACTAATAAATATTTAAAAGGAATTCCTGCTGATTCAAGAGTTGGACGAAACTTAGGAAATGGTGCTATTCAATCTGCTGATATATCGGAATCAACACTTAAGAAAGTAAAATTTTTAAATGATGTTGCTTTAAACAGAGGACAAACGTTGGCTCAAATGGCTATAGCATGGATATTAAAAGATAAACGTGTAACATCAGTAATTATAGGTGCCAGCAAAAAAGAACAGGTTAAAGAGCTTATAAGTACCATAGAAGAAAAGGAGTTTTCTAAAGATGAATTAGAGAAAATAGAAGGTATTCTTAAAGGGGCAAACCAATAACAGATGAGGAAGAAGAAGATGCTTATTAATTGGTTTTCAAATGATTATGCTTAAATAAAAGTGGGATGGCAGCCGTTTATAACTTTTGGCCTTCATTTTGCCGAAAAATATATAGATTTAAACTTTACTAACTATAAAATTAACCCATATGTCAGAGGATTTAAGACTTACAGCATATAATGTAAAAACTAAAGAAAAAGGTGTTCCTATCCAGGATGCCGTTGTAACAAAAACAGCAAAAGGCGCTTACATGGTTCAGGGACATGATGGCAAAGGAAACAAATTGACAACTTTATGTAATGAAGCTAAAGCAATGGCCGCTATCAATGCTGGTCTTGCTAAACGGGGTTGGGAATAATCTTATTTTACAATATTCAAGAGGTGTAGCTTAGGCTGCACTTTTTTTTAATCGCTATGTCTCATTGGTTAAACTTTTTCGATAGCATGAACAGCAACTTCTTTGTGCATACGTTGCAAAAATGTATGAACCTCCTGCATACTTTCAACAGGTTCTACTATCAACATAAAAACTTTTCCGGTTTGCTTTAGCCTGGCTTTATTTGTACCGGACTGCAGGTAGTCTATAATATTTTTAAAGACGTCGGATTCAAAGTAAGGAGAATCATGCTTATTAACAAAGAAGCAGCGCATTACCTGCTCTTTTATAACTAATTTTTCAAAACCTAAAGCTACAGCCAGTTTGCGGCATCGTACGGTAATAAACAAATCCTGTACTTCTGGTGGAACAGGACCAAAACGATCTGCAAATTCTTCTTCCATTTTTAACAGCTCATCTTCAGTTTCGCTATTGTCAAGGCGGGAATATAATGATAGCCGTTCTGTAATATTTTCAACATAACTGTCAGGAATCAATATTTCCAGATCTGTATCAATGGTACAATCCTGTACAAAATCATCCTGCTTCGATATTTCCTCTTTGAACAGCTCTTTAAAATCTGTTCTCTTCAATTCGCGAATGGCTTCATCTAAAATTTTCTGGTACATTTCAAAACCAATATCAGCCATGAAACCACTTTGTTCGCCTCCCAGCATATTTCCTGCGCCTCTTATATCAAGATCACGCATGGCTATTTGAAATCCACTTCCCAACTCACTGTGTTGTTCCAATGTTTGCAATCTTTTTCTTGAATCATTAGGAAGTGTACTCATAGGCGGAGCCAATAAATAGCAAAAAGCTTTTCTATTACTTCTGCCTACCCTGCCTCTTAACTGGTGCAGATCACTTAACCCAAACTGGTGTGCATTATTTACAATAATCGTATTTACGTTCGGAATATCTACCCCACTTTCAACAATATTTGTACATACCAGCACATCATATTTTTTATCAATAAAATCCATGATCCTTTCTTCAAGCTCGTGACCTTCCATTTGTCCATGGGCCCATCCTATACTTATGTCAGGGCATAAAGACTGCAATAGGGCAGCCATTTCAGGCAAACCTAAAATCCGGTTATGTATAAAGAAAATTTGTCCTCCCCGCTCTGTTTCAAAATAAATAGCATCACGTATAAAGTCCTGATTAAAAATCTTTACTTCAGTTTGTATAGGTTGCCTGTTGGGTGGTGGTGTGTTTATAATGGAAAGATCTCTGGCTCCCATCAAACTAAATTGCAGTGTACGCGGAATGGGAGTAGCAGTTAAGGTTAATGCATCCACATTTGTTCTGAGGGTTTTGATTTTTTCTTTATGCCCTACACCAAATTTTTGCTCTTCATCAATGATCAACAATCCAAGGTCTTTGAATTTTACATCCTTGCCCAGTAAAGCATGTGTACCAATAATTATATCAACCTTACCTTCTTCCAGCTTTTTATATGTTTCTTTTCTTTCTTTAGCAGATTTAAACCTGTTTACATAATCAACCGTTACGGGAAAATCTTTTAACCTGTCACTGAACGTTTTAAAATGTTGAAAAGCAAGGATGGTTGTAGGAACCAGTATTGCCGCCTGTTTTCCATCAACTACTGTTTTAAAAGCAGCCCTTACAGCCACTTCAGTTTTACCAAAACCTACATCACCACATACAAGGCGATCCATTGGTGACAGTGACTCCATATCTTTTTTTACATCAGCAGTAGCTTTACTTTGATCGGGTGTGTCTTCATAAATAAATGATGCTTCCAGCTCTGTTTGCAAATAATTATCAGGGGTATGTCTAAAACCTTCCTGTGCTTTACGCTTTGCATAAAGTTTAATAAGATCAAAAGCTATTTCTTTTACTTTAGTTTTTGTCTTCTCCTTCAGTTTTGCCCATACTTCACTTCCTAATTTATTTACTTTAGGTGGAGTTCCTTCCTTACCTGTGTATTTTGCAATTTTGTGAAGCGAGTTGATGTTAACATAAAGAATATCGCTGTCTTTATATATTATCCTGACAGCTTCCTGTAGTCTTCCATTAACTTCTAATTTTTGTAACCCGCTATACATACCTACACCATGGTCTATATGGGTTACAAAATCGCCAGGTTGTAACTCCCTTAATGTGCGTAATGTGAGTGCTTTGTTTTTATTGTAGGCCTGTTTAACCTTATACTTATGGTATCGTTGAAAGATCTGGTGATCCGTATAACAAACAATTTTTAATTCTTCATCAATAAATCCTTCATGAATAGAGCTTGCTATAGGATTGAAATGAATCTCTTCCTTCAGATCATTAAAAATGCTGTATAACCGCTCCAATTGTCTTGGGTTTTCAGCAAATAAATTCAATTGAAAACCTTTAGCTGCCCAGCTTTTAAGATCTTTTATTAATAAATCAAACTGACGGTTAAAAGCAGGCTGTACTTTGGTTTCAAATTCAACCTCAAATAAAACTGACTGTGGGCGTTGAAATCCAAAATAAACCTGGTGGCGATTTTTTAATTCATCAAAAAAATCAGAAGCTTTTATAAAATCATTTTCAGTTACTTCTTTTTTCTCGAGATTATCTTCATCTTTTTCCTGAACCTTATTTTCATCACGCAACCGAAAAAAGATCTCAAGGTCTTCTTCGGCCGTTATTAATTTTTCTTTTGTTAGTTCTTCATCCTGTATCCAAATAACAGTATTGTCCGGTAGAAACTCCAGAAGAGATATTTTGTCTTCATCTACAAATTGAGTTTCCACGTTTGGAATAATGGAAACATGTAACAACCTTCTTTCGCTAAGCTGTGTTTCAGGATCTATAATTCGTATAGAATCAACATCATCTCCAAAGAGTTCAATTCTATAGGGTTTTTCATTACCAAATGAGTATATATCTACAATACCGCCTCTTACAGCAAATTGACCTGGCTCATAAACAAAATCTGTTCTTTCAAAACCATAATTTACCAATTGCTCATAAAGCTTAAAGGCATCCAGGGTATCGCCTGTTTTTATGGATATTATATTTTCTGAAATCACTTTAGGAACGACCACTTTTTCAAAAAGGGCTTCAGGATAAGTAACTATTGCTCCTACCCGGTTTACAGCACCTGCAGAAAATTTAGTAAGTGCCTCTGTTCGCAACATGACGTGCGACGAATTAAGCAATTTATAATTCTTCCTGTTTTTAAATGATGCAGGAAAATAAAATACCTGAAGCGCATGGGTAAGGTTCTCTAAAGTGTTGTGGAAATAGGCAGCCTCTTCAGGATCATTACAAACAAAAACATGATTTAATTGACTGCAGGAAGGATGCGCAAATATGGTTGCTGCAACAAAACCTGAGGAACTTCCTTTTAAGTTTTTTGTATAAATACGTTGAGGTTGGGCAAGAGTTAACCTGTCAGCCAGTGTAAAAAGGCGGGATGATTTTTTATAACGCTCCAATAATTCACCAAGATTCATCAATACTTCTACTCCCTCTGAAACAGGTGCGCAAAGGTAGGTTAAACAGTTTTTTAAAATAGTTAATAGTAAGTTGCTAATTGAATCTTCCAATAGCAGTTCTACGTATATTTATAATCAGAACTCAATACATAAATAATATTTTTCACCACATAAGGATTTTAAAACTGCCCTAAGATGAAACTTAAGCTATTTGGATCGTTTCTTTTGTTTGGAATTGTTATCTTATTTTTTTTATTTCTGCCCAAATCCGTACCTGCAATTGCTGAAAGTGAAGGTGAAGAGGATGAAAATAAAATGCAGGTAGAAAGGATGCTTTATGAATTTGACCTGGTAAAAGATCCATCAGGTAAAATTCCGGAAGGTATTCGTGAACAGGAGATGGCTTTGGCCAGATCAATGCCTGTAAAGGAAACTGAAATTTTTTCTACTAACAGCAGTTCCAGAACTTCAAACTTAAATACTTATTTACCTGCAGGACCAAACAATACCGGTGGTCGTACAAGGGCAATAGCTTATGATATTAATTATGCATCTACTAATGTAATTATTGCGGGAAGTGTAAGTGGTGGTATAATGCGTTCATCAAATGGAGGTACATCGTGGGCTTTAGTAACACCGCCTGAAGATGTACATAGTTTTACAGCAATTGCACAGGATCCCAGACCGGGTTCACAAAATATATGGTATGCCGGCGGAGGAGAATATATTGGTAATTCAGCATCAGGTATTGGCGCCACCTACTTAGGTCACGGGTTATGGAAATCAACAAACAATGGAGTTTCATGGACCAAATTAACCTTCGCCATTAATGATTTTCCCGGGAATGCACAGGGTAATGCATTAGAAGCTTTTGATCATCCCTTTGATTTTGTACACCGCATTGCTGTTAATCCTACAAATGGTCATGTTTTTATTGCGGCACATAGAAGAGTGGTAAGAACTACAGATGGTGGAAATTCATTTGAAGCCGTATTTGGTTCTAATGTTGCCTCAACGGCCTCAACAGGACAAAATGATGTAGCTATATCGAGTGACGGAAGAATATTTGTTGCCATGAATGGTGGCAATCCCGATCAAAGTTTAAGAGGTGTTCATATTTCAACCTCAGGCAACAGAGGAACTTTTCAACGTATAGCAGGAGGCCAAACTTTGGGTGTTGATTCAATCCCTGACTGGAGGGCAAATTCGTATCCTATAACATCGTCGGAGCCAAAAAGAATCATTATGACTCTTGCGCCTTCCAATAACAAAATTGGATATATATTTTATGAAAATGGTTTAAGCCAGGCGCCGCCTGATTTAAAACCTGAGGGTGATTTATTTCGCTTTACGGATGAGACAAATTCATTTACGTGGAGTAACAGGTCTGCCAATATGCCTGATTTTCCGGGGGGCAACTTTACGGATATCGATCCGCTTGCACTCCAGGGAGGTTATAATATGGTTGTAAAAGTTCATCCCACCAATGTGGATATTGTTTTTGTGGGAGGTGTAAATCTTTACCGGTCAACAGATGGTTTTACATCCAATACAAATACTGCCTGGATCAATGGTTACAGGCAATCTCCTTTAGATGCAGGATTATATATGCAAAACCAAAGTGGTGTTGTATCCAGGTTAAGTGAATTTGGACATCCCGATATTCATGAACTTGTTTTTAATCCTGCAAACAGCAATGAAGCTATTTGTGGTGATGATGGAGGTGTTAGAAGAACATCCAACATATTGGCCGGTGGTAACAATTGGCCTGTTCATCCTGTTCAATGGAATTTTTTAATGAATTACCAAACAGTTCAATATTATTATGTAGCCATGGACCCGGATGCTGGCAGGAATATGTTTACAGGAGGTGCACAGGATCATGGTACTTTGTTTAGAGATAAATTAGGTTATTTTGTACCGCTGGCAGATAGTAATAACCATGTAAGAATTTTTGGCGGCGATGGTACCTCAGTGGGCGTATCAAAACTAACTTCCGGAACACAATTTATTTATGCCGCCCCCCAATTTGGTGGTATAAGGCGAATTAGATTAGTACCCAGCTATCAAGCTGTTGATATCAGGCCCGAAAACCTTACCGGTTTTCCTGATGACCCCAGTTCGTTTGGAGAATTCGTTACCAGGTTTTCTTTAAACCCCGACAACACCGAAGATTTATATTATGCAAACTTTAACCGCTTGTTTCGTTCCGTAGCAGCTTCTAATGCTTCTCAAACCAATTTTACCGAACTAACAGGGGTTGGTCAGGCCATCAACCCGGCGAGTCCTTCAGGAACTAATATAAGAATAAGGGCTATGGCATTTACAAGAGGCCCTTATAATAGCAGCCATGTCATGTATATTGGAACTACCCCTGTCTCAAATAGTTCAGGACAAATAGTAACCCCTGGAAAAATATTTCGTTTGAATGATCCACGCAATGCACTTCCTGCAACAGTTCCTGTTGATATTACACCCACAGGGTCGCAGGGTAACATTCAGGATATAGCAGTAAATCCAAATAATGATGATGAAATATTAGCTATAGCAACAAATTATGGAGTTATCAGCATTTGGCATACTACCAATGCAAAATCAGCAGTACCTACATGGCGTAATGTGGAAGGTAATCTTGCCTTGCCCTCAATCCGCAGTTGTGTGATTGCTGTAAAAAAGGATGCGGCAAACCAACCAGTGACTGAATACTATGTTGGAACCTCTATTGGATTATACAGCACTACCAACATAAGCGGATCGCCAACATGGGTAAGAGAAGGCGGACAAACTTTAAATTATGCTGTTGTGGGTACAATGACATACAGGCCAGTTGATAATGTAATGCTGGTAGGTACACATGGTAACGGAATGTATTATACTTATTTGGGTACGCCTAATTTTACCCCTATAAACACATCTATAAATCCAATAACTAACGATAGCAGGTTTATTACTTCAGTTTATCCTACAATAACTACAAATACTGTTTTTTATAGTATAGGAGATTTATTTACGATCAATAGATTAAGAATTGATGTTACAGGGTTAAATGGGCAGAGAGTTTATCAAAAAGAAAGTCCTTATCAGAATGGAAGAGTAGATTTAGGACATCTTCCTTCAGGTGCATACATTATATCAATATATAGCCTTGATGGAAAATACAGGCACATTCAAAAGGTGATTAAACGATAAGAATTAACAATAAGCATTTATACAAAAACTGAATAAAAGCATCTTATGTATATGAAATCAATCTTTATTGCCATAATTGCATTCTTCATTTTTACAGGATGCTTACAAGGACAAACCAGGAACGATGTGAAGCTTTATGCATACAAGCAACCTGTTATTGGCGGGGCTCCTCCCCGAACTACAATTACAGAAAACGGGCAACCATTGGAATCTAACAATACCCGGTCAAGAAATAATTATCTTATTTATCTGGATGCTTCTCCTTCCATACGGGTCATACCTGTAGAACTTTGGATTGAAGGAGAAAATTATGGTGTTTCTTCTACAGATGTAAAACAAACACCCGTTGAATCAGCATCTGCAAATCCCGGCGAAGAAAAAGCTACAGTATTGGTTCCTAAAACAAACAACAAAGTCGTTCAGCTTAATCTAAGACCTTTATCAGTTTCAAAAAGTACTGCTGCTGCTAAATCTGCATCACAAGCAAACCAGGTAGTAGTTGTTTATAAGGTTGGAAGCAGTTTTTACCATGCAGTAGTTCAGGATCTTATTATGATTGAACCCGTAGTACTCCAATAAAAAGACCAGCAAAAATGCTGGCCTTTAACCTAAACCGTCCGACAAAAAGTATATTGAGTTTTTGCTTTATTTATTAATAACTATTTAATTTCCAACTACTATGCCAATAAATTAAATATGTGGATAAATTATTTTACCCATAATTCTGTTTTAAATATTGTAGAAGAAAGTGAAACACTGAAGATTCGTTATCCTGCACAACATGTACCTTTCGTTTAGAAAAATCAATTAAAACTGCTTTAGAATGGCTCTTCAACCATGGAGAAAAGGATTTGTAACCCGTATTGAAAATGAAACACCTAATACCAGGCGTTTCTGGATAAAAGTACCTGAATTAAATATTTTTGACTTTAAACCCGGTCAGTTTGTTACCCTGGACCTTCCCATCCATGAAAAATTAAATAAGAGGTGGCGCAGTTACTCCATTGCTTCGTGGCCGGATGAAACCAATGTATTTGAATTAGTGATTGTATTGCTTGAAGGTGGTACAGGAAGTGGTTATATGTTTAATGAAGTTAATGAAGGTTCTGAATTATCCTTAAGGGGACCGCAAGGTGTATTTACATTACCTGAAACTATTGATAAGGATTTATATTTTATATGCACGGGTACCGGCATTGCACCATTCAGAAGCATGATTCATCATATCAAACGACACCATATCCTGCACCAGGAAATTAATTTAATTTTTGGAACCCGCACAAAAAATGATCTTTTGTACCTGGAAGAATTGAGAACCCTGGAAACTCAGGTTCACGGTTTTCATTTTATACCCACATTATCAAGAGAAAACTGGGAAGGATGTTGCGGATATGTTCATGCCATTTATGAAAATCTTGTTCATGAAAAAATGCAGAGTAATACTGACCTGCCTCCTGCTAAATTTTATTTATGTGGATGGAAGGTTATGATTGATGAAGCTAAACAAAGAATACTGAAATTAGGATATGATAAAAAAGCTATACACCTTGAGCTTTATGGTTAATCTTCAAAAACTATAGATTTGGTGAATCATCTGCTAATAAAATTTTAAATCCAGTATACAAATCAATTATTGCTTTAAGGAAACAAATAAATGCCCCCACAGTTCTTTTAAAGACTTGTAAAAGCATAGCAGTAACAACGGAAATTTTTATTCTGCCAATTAATGTATGTCATTATCTAATTATTTCCTTTCCTGGAACTAATTGTAATTTTTAACTTCTGGATTGACAGAACCACTTGAATCAGGAGTTACCTGTCCTGCTTTTGTATCAACTTTTGATTCTCTTTCATTCAATTCTGCATCCATCTCTCTTTGTGCCTGGTTTTTGGCATCTGTAAATTCACGCATGCCTTTTCCAACACCACGCATTAATTCAGGAATTTTTTTTGCTCCAAATAATAACAGGACTATTAAAAGAATAAGGAGTATTTCATTAAAACCTAAGGGACCCATAAAAAAAATTTATTTATTTATAAATGTTGTTTGTTAGAAAGGGTTGCATTTAAAATCAGAAGCTGCAAATGCAGAATCAGATATATCACAAGTATATGTAAGTTAAATATAAATGGGCCAAATATTGCCAAAAATCTGCTCTATTATGTTATTCATAGCATTTTTTTCTGATGTTGCCTTGACAGATAATTCCTTCCATTTAAACCTGTTGATTGCACACTTGCCCGACTATACCAATACCCTGAAGTATAATTTGTGATTTAACTTTTGAAATTGAATATATCTTTCTGCACGATCTCACTTACTTTGTCTGCAGATATCCTTTCCTGTAGCATACTATCCCTGTATCTTATTGTAACGGTATTATCTTCTTTTGTTTGATGATCTACTGTTACACAAAAAGGAGTGCCTAACGCATCCATTCTTCTGTAACGTTTTCCTATTGTATCTTTTTCTTCATAAAAGCAACGGAAATGAGGTTTACAATCATCCATTATTTTCCTGGCAATATCCGGTAAACCATCTTTTTTTACCAGGGGCAGTATAGCTAGTTTAATAGGTGCCAGGGCTGAAGGAAATTTAAGTACAACACGGCTGTCTTTTTTTTCAGGGGTACTTAAATCCTGTTCTTCATAAGCTTCACTTAATACCATCATTACAGTACGGTCCACCCCTATTGATGTTTCAATAACATAAGGAATATAATTCTGGTTTATTTCATGATCAAAGTATTGCAGTTTCTTTTTGCTATACTCCTGGTGATTTTTTAAATCAAAATCTGTTCTTGAATGAATACCTTCCACTTCTTTAAAACCAATAGGAAAATTGTATTCAATATCAGTAGCTGCATCTGCATAATGCGCCAGCTTTACATGATCATGAAAACGGTATTTTTCTGCAGGTATTCCTAAGCTTAAATGCCATTTCATCCGTTTCTCTTTCCAGTACTCGTACCACTCTTTTTGTGTGCCGGGACGAATAAAAAATTGCATTTCCATTTGTTCAAACTCACGCATTCGAAAAATGAACTGGCGTGCGACAATTTCATTTCTAAAAGCCTTTCCTATTTGCGCAATGCCAAAAGGAATTTTCATGCGACCAGTTTTCTGCACATTCA
>JACDAZ010000035.1 GCA_013695175.1 Flavisolibacter sp.
TGGTTTAAATGCCATTGCAGGTATAGATGGTGAATTATTTACTATTGCCATTAATTATGGGATTGGCTTAGCCAGGCTACAGCCTGCTGAATATACTTTATACAACAGTATCAATAAAAACCGTGTTGTTAGTTTTACAGTAGGTATAAAAATGTAAAGCCCATATGTTTCATTGGTGTATTTTAACCAAAAAGCTAAACGCATTATCTTGCAGCAATGAAACTGGATATATTAGCAATTGGTTCTCACCCCGATGATGTTGAGTTAGGTTGTTCCGGCACATTAATTAAGGAAATCAGGAAAGGAAAAAAAGCAGGTATCATAGACCTTACTGAGGGTGAATTGGGAACACGTGGTACAGTAGAAACAAGACATAATGAGGCTGCAGATGCAGCAAAAATTATGGGTTTATCGGTAAGGATAAATATGAAAATGCGTGATGGTTTCTTTGTTAATGATGAACAACATCAATTGCAACTGATACGCATATTAAGAAGATACCAGCCAGATATAGTTATTGGAAATATAATGGACGACCGTCACCCGGATCATGGACGTGCAGGTAAATTAATTTTTGATTCCTGTTTTCTTTCGGGCTTAAAGCAAATAAAAACTGTTGATGAAGGAAAAGAACAGGAAAAGTGGAGACCCAAACAGTTATTTCATTATATACAGGATCGTTTTTATGAACCTCATTTTGTAATAGATATCACTGAAGTTTTTGATCAGCGATTAAAAGCCATACAAGCTTATAAAACTCAGTTCCATCATCCGGGTAGCAATGAACCGGAAACTTATATTTCCAGTCCCGATTTTATGGAAGCACTTACAGCCCGTGCACGTTTATTAGGTAAACGCATAGGTGTAAAATATGCTGAGGGATTTTTATCTGAAAAAAGTATAGGTATAGATGGTTTTGATGCGCTTGTTTTGAATGAAACTTAATTGTGTATAGACAAAACACTTTTCTTTTCTGTCATTTTATTCATTAACCAAAATGATAAAATAGACCATGCAAATCCCATGCAAAAACCAGCCAGTACATCTGTTGGATAATGCACTCTTAATATGATCCTGCTTACACCAACAATAAATGCAAATAGCAATAACAGGAAAGAGAAAAAAAATTTCCAAAATAATTTTTTATTTCGCTGCCATATCAAGTATATAAATATGCTGCAAAGTATAAATGTTAGTAATGCATGCCCGCTTGGAAAACTATAGTTGGTAATATTTTCAACAAGGGGCAGATCAGGACGATCTCTTTTAAACAAGCCTTTTAATACAAACAATAAACCTGTACTGGTTGTGCCAATAATTAATACAGAAGTTGCATACCGGTTTCTTTTTCTTAAAAAGAAATATGCAACCATTAATAAATAAAAAGGAATCAGAAACTCAGGCTTACCAAAAAAAGTAAAAAACTTCATCATGCTGATAAACCAATCTGCATCCCAGGAAGCAAAAAAATCAAAAACACGTTCATCAATTGCAGCTTCATCATGTTGAGCAATTTCATGTGCCAGGTAAGCAAAGGCAAGGAAGGATCCAATAAAAGCAATGGAAACAATAAGTATCTCTAATACAATTTCTAAAATAAGTTTCCATTTCCGATCTTCCATAACATTCATTAAATAGGATAGGAGCACTTAAAAACATATGCCAGATAAGGGAGATGGTTATCAATAACTGCAGCTACTTCCTTTTGTTTTAATTAAATACTAATTTAATTAGTGTTTAATTACTAATATATTTAGCTTTACAATTAGTTAGTATTAAAATGGCATTCATAAACAGTAATAGGAACATTGTACACTTTGACCTTGATTCATTTTTTGTATCTGTAGAATGCCTGAAGAACAACAAATTAAAAGGAAGGCCCTTGGCTGTAGGAGGCAGCAGCGATAGAGGTGTCATTGCTTCCTGCAGTTATGAAGCAAGAAAATACGGAGTTTATTCTGCCATGCCTGTAAAGCTGTCAAAAAGGCTCTGTCCTGATCTTTTAATTATTAAAGGCGACTCTGACAGTTACTCCAAATATTCCAGGCTTGTTACAGAAGTTATTGCAGGTTCTGTACCCATGTTTGAAAAATCATCAATTGATGAATTTTATATTGATATGACGGGAATGGAAAAATTTTTTGGTTGTGCTGCTTATACCAGAGATCTAAGAAAAAAAATTGAAAAAGAAAGCGGGCTGAATATATCTTATGGCTTAGCATCAAATAAATTAATCAGTAAAGTAGCTACAGACGAAGCAAAACCACACGGGCAACTTGAAATTCCTTTTGGAAGTGAAAAATCTTTTTTAGCGCCACTGCCTGTAGAAAAACTGCCCATGGTGGGTCCAAAAACAGGAGCCCTTTTAAAAAGAATGGGAGTGGAAACGGTTAATATACTTAGCCAGATACCTCTTGATATGATGACCAACCTGATGGGCAAAAATGGAATTGAATTGCATCGTCGTGCAAATGGTATTGATGAAACACCTATTGTTCCTTTCCATGAGCAAAAGTCAATTGGAACAGAACAAACTTTTGAATCAGATACTATTGATATATACTTTATGTTCAAAGAATTGGTGCGGATGACTGAGGGTATCGCTTTTGATCTAAGATCTCAAAACAAACTTACCGGGTGCATAACTGTAAAAATTCGCTACAGCGATTTTCAAACATTTACAAAACAGGAATCTATTAATTATACAGCAGCAGATCATGTTTTACTGCGAAAGGTGAAAGAACTGTTTTCAAAATTGTACAACCGCAGGCAATTGATAAGGTTAATAGGAGTAAGGTTTACTGACCTGATTCCGGGTAATTACCAGATCAATTTGTTTGATGACACCCAGGAACTAATAAGGCTGTACCAGGCAATTGACAGTGTAAAATCACAATATGGTGAACCCTTACTCATTCGTGCCAGCGGGTTTGATAAAAACGAAAAACTCAGACGAAAAACAGATAAAATTTTCAAACCGTTTAAATTATAATTTAAACATTGTTGCATCAACTGTTCTTCAAATTCATTTCTAACATGTACATCAATTGCAAAACATATTTCAGCTTTTTATACGGAACATTTGCTACTGAAGAATTAGTGAAGGCTGCTGTACAGCATGGTGTAACTACACTTGCTTTAACTAATATCAATAATACATGCGACATGTGGGATTTTGTTGACTACTGTAAACAAAATAATATAAAACCTGTTGCCGGCACAGAGATCAGGAATGATACAGAATTGCTTTATATATTACTGGCTAAAAACAATAAAGGCTTTTATTACATAAATCGTTTTCTTTCTGAACATCTTTCACAAAAGAAACCATTTCCTGCAAGACCTTCAATTGAAGATGATGTTTTTGTTATATACCCCCTTGGAAAAATAGCCATAAACGGATTAGCTGGAAATGAATATATAGGCATACAACCTTCAGAGGTGAACAAGCTTTTTGGCTTAAGTGTACAGGTGTATTTACACAAACTGGTCATACGGCAACCTGTAACTTTTCAAAATATAAAATGGTATAATGTACATCGTTTGTTACAGGCTATTGATAAAAATATAATATTGAGTAAACAAGATCATAATATCCTTGCAGGAAAAAATGAAGTCTTTCTACCACAATCAGAATTAATTCAATCATTTCAACAGTATCCCGGCATCATTACAAATACTTTAAAGCTTTTGGAAAAATGCGAAATTGATTTGGAGTTTCATAAGGATAAAACAAAAAAGCTTTATTCTGCCACAGCACACGATGATAAAATTTTGCTCCAAAAACTAGCCATGAATGGATTGGTTCAACGCTATGGCACAAAAAACAAAATAGCAAGAGAAAGAGTAGTCAAAGAATTAAAAATCATTAATGCGTTAAACTTTAATGCTTATTTTTTAATTACGTGGGATATCATTCGTTATGCACAAAGCCAGGGTTTTTTTTATATCGGCCGGGGTAGTGGTGCTAATTCCATTGTTGCTTATTGCCTGCAGATAACAGATGTAGATCCTATTGAATTGGATTTGTACTTTGAAAGATTTTTGAATCCATACAGGTCTGCACCTCCTGATTTTGATATTGACTTCAGCCATAGAGACCGCGATGAAATGATTGATTATATTTTTAAACGTTATGGCAGGGATCATGTTTGCTTATTAGGGTCATATACAACATTTCAAAACAGGGCTATTGTACGTGAGTTAGGTAAAGTTTTTGGATTACCAAAAGAAGAAATTGACCAGCTGGACGGAAATGTTTTAAAAGATGATAAGATACAAAAGCAAATACTTCATTACGGGGCACTGATAAAAAATTTTCCTGATCATTTAAGTATACATGCTGGTGGCATTCTTATAAGTGATGAGCCCATACATGCGTATACTGCTACAGAAATGCCTCCAAAAGGATTCAGTACTTCTCAGATAGATATGTTTATTGCTGAAAAGATTGGTTTGTTTAAGTTGGATATTCTTTCGCAACGTGGACTGGGTCATATAAAAGAAGCCATTGAGATTATACAGGAAAACAAAAACATTTCAATTAACATACATGAAATTGAAAAATTTAAAAAAGATAACCAGATTGCGAATCAAATCAGAAATGCAGATACTATAGGTTGTTTTTATATTGAAAGTCCGGGTATGCGGCAACTGCTTAAAAAACTAAAGTGTGACGATTATCTCACTTTGGTTGCGGCTTCATCCATTATACGTCCCGGTGTTTCTCAAAGTGGTATGATGAAGCAATATATTTATCGTTTTCATAATCCCGGCACATTTGAATACCTGCATCCAAAGATGAAAGAACTGCTGGAGGAAACATATGGTGTGATGGTTTACCAGGAAGATGTGATAAAAGTGGCACACCATTTTGCAGGATTAGACATGGGAGAAGCCGATGTATTGCGCAGGGCAATGAGTGGTAAATACAGGAGCAGGAAAGCTTTTGAAAAAATAAGGGCAAAGTTTTTCAGCAACTGCAAAAGCTACGGTTATCCTGATGCCATAACGAGCGAAGTGTGGCGGCAGATAGAAAGTTTTGGTGGCTATTCCTTTTCAAAAGCACACTCTGCCAGTTTTGCTGTAGAAAGTTACCAGAGTCTTTTTTTAAAGACTCATTATCCTATGGAATTTATGGTAGCTGTCATCAACAACTTTGGTGGTTTTTATTCAAGAGAGCTTTATTTCCATGAATTAAAAAAAACAGGTGCCCTTATTCATTTGCCCTGTGTTAATACAAGTAAGGATTTTACTGCTATTAAAGGTTCAGATGTCACTATGGGTTTTGTACATATAAAAGATATTCAACTGGAACTTGCAAATAACATCATTGAACAAAGAAATAAAAATGGATTATACCTGCACTTGCAGGATTTTATTGAAAAGATTCGACCCGGTATAGAGCAGTTAAATACCCTGATCAGGTGTGGAGCATTCAGGTTTACAGGAAAGACAAAAAAAGAACTGCTTTGGCAAGCAAATTTTTTACAAAAGAAAAGCAGTAAGCATTCTACCGAACGTTTATTATTTCAGGAACCTCCACATGATTTCAAACTGCCTGCACTACATAATAATCCGCTTGATGATGTAATGGATGAATGGGAGATACTGGGTTTTCCTGTAGGTAATGTTTTTGAAGTTGCCGATGTGGACCTAAGTCAATATTTGCCTGCAGCAGAAATTGAAAAACATTTAGGTGAAAAAGTATTAGTACTTGGATATCTTATTACATCAAAACCGGTTCATACAGTAAAAAATGAAACCATGTTTTTCCATACATTTATTGATGCAGGTGGTGACTGGTTGGATACAGTATTCTTTCCGCAGGTAGCTGCTACCTACCCGTTAACAGGGAGAGGGTTTTATAGTATGAAGGGAAAGGTGATAGAAGAATTTGGAGTTTTCACCGTTGATGTTCATTCTTGTAATAAGATTGGAATGAAATCAAGGGCACAGGTTGCTAATAATTTGCTATTGAAAGATAAATCACATAAACAAATTGAAGTGCCGCGAACGTGAACAAAATATTTGTTCAAAGGTTAAGTTCTAGCCGTGTCTCCGCAGGGACACGGCGTCTATTTAATCACTTAAACCAACTTCTTTTGCATTTTATAATGCTTAATCCCTACTTCTTCAAATTCATCCCCAACAATTTCATAACCGCATTTTCTATAAAAATCAACAACAACTGACCTTGCATGCATCATCAATATTTTAAATCCATTGGATGCTGCTATATCCTCTGCAAATTCAACAATGGCAGCTCCAACACCTTTACCATGCAAAGCAGTAAGAACAGCCATTTGCCGCAATTGAATTACATCCTTATTCCCGGGTGTGAGTACACAACATCCAACTATAATATCTTCATTAAAAGCACCAATAAGTAAATCATCTTTTTCTTGTTCTCTTTCAATATAAGTAGCAGGTACACCAATGGGTTCTAAAAGAACATTCAACCTCAGTTCAATCATCTTTTCATATGCCGGTGATTTATGCTTTAACAGCCTGAGTTTTACATCCATTTGCACTATAAATATTACTTATTCTCCTGCATAACAGCTTTATAAAAAAATATCATGCGCTTCAAATCTTCAACACCAACACGTTCATCTACACCATGAAAGCCTTTTGTATCAATGATAGGAAGAAAGTTGATGACACCATCTGCAAAATCGCGAAAATAACGTGAGTCAGTAGCACCAATAACCAGGTAAGGACTTACCACTACATCAGGAACCATTTTATAAACAATAGAACTTATTATTTGATAAGCATGACTTGATACCGGTGTAGTTTTTGAAGGTTCTATCGTCAACTTTTCCACTCTCTGCACTTGTATACGGTCATCATTGATTGTCTTTTTTATAAAATTTTCTACATCCGCTGATGTTTCACCTGGAAGTATCCTGCTGTTTACGGTGGCAGTGGCTACTGTAGGAATCACATTATCTTTTACACCAGCCTGTATTATAGTTGGTACAACAGTCGTATGTACCATAGCATTGGTCCTGTTATTTTTCTCCAGTTGTCTGATAGTTAAAGATTTAAACAACCATGGATTAGCAAAAGCCATGCGGCTTGTAAAACTCATGCCCGGGCCAATTGTATTAAACATTTGTTGAACAGGATCTGTGATACGTGCCGGCATTTGTTTTTGCCTGAGTTTACTCAATGCTCTTGTAAGTATATCAATTGCAGTTTCTTTTTCAGGCATTGAAGAATGTCCGCCTGCTTTTTCAATTTGTAGCTGGTAAGTGACATATCCTTTTTCACCCACTCCTAAAACCGCCAGGGGACGGTTAAGTTCTTTCATGTTATGTGTATTCACTTCACCACCTTCATCTAAAACCATCTCAGGTTGAATATTATTGCTTTTAAACCATTCTGCAATTAGCTTCATCCCACGTAAACCGGCAATTTCTTCATCGTGTCCAAAACATAAATAAATATTTCTCTCAGGTTGATAATTTTGACTTAGTAATTGTTCTGCAGCTTCCAGAATGGCTACTAATGAAGATTTATCATCCACCGCACCACGTCCCCATATGTAATTGTCTTTTATAGTTCCACTAAAAGATGGTACAGACCAATTTTTTTCTGCCGCTTCCTCAACAGGCACCACATCCATATGTGCCATGATAACATAAGGTTTTAGAGATGCGTTTCTTCCCTGCCATTTATACACAAAACTAAATTCACTAAAAATGGTTCTTTCCAAATGTTGGTGTACAAGTGGATAGGTCACTTCCATAAATCTCCTGAATGCATGGAATGCTGCTGAATCAATGGGTAAGCTTTCACCGTAGGAAACAGTTTTTATCTGAATGGCTTCACTTAAATGTAAAGCTGCTGAATCACTGATACCAGTTATTGGTTGTGCTGCATGTTTGGGTAATTCTTTGGAATATCTGACGGTATTAAAGAGAATAACGAAAACCAGTACAAGGAGTAAACCTCCTGATACATAAAGAAAATAACGCATCTTAAAAGCAGTTTGTTTTCATTAAATTAATGATTTTCTTCTGCAAAGGATGGATTAACTCATTATCAGCACGTTTACACTACGCTGAAGTATATTAAATGCTATTTCAGCCATTAAATTTTCTTTATCAAGTGTAGGATTTACTTCTGAAATTTCAAAGCAGCAAACCTTTCTGTTTTGCATAAACTTACTTACAAGGTCTTCTGCTTCACGTTCACGCAAACCATTACCCACGGGAGTTCCTGTTCCTTTACTAATCGCAGAATCCAGGCAATCAACATCAAAAGAAATATAGATATCTGTACAATCGCTTAAATAGCGTAAAGCTGAACGAACAATATTTTCCGGGCCTTTACTCCTTACTTCTTTAGTAGATATTATTTTAATGCCATACTTATCAATCAAAAACTTTTCTTCTTTTTCAAAATCCCTGATAGAAATATATACAATATCCTCGGGCAACACTTTGGGTGCTATTTTACCAATATTCTTTAAGTAGTTCCAGTTTTTTATGGTTTCATCATCCGGTTGGTGTACCGCAGATTCAAGGTTATCTTCATTAATGGCCGTTGCCAGTGGCATTCCATGCATATTACCGGAAGGAGTGGTATAAGGTGTGTGCAGGTCAGCATGGGCATCAATCCATATTACACCAATTTTGCTCTTCGGCTTAGCCATTTTTATCCCCGCAATAGTGCCACCGCTTACACTGTGATCGCCACTTAACACAACCGGAAAAAATCCCTGTTTTATACTGTCGGAAACAGATTTGCTCACTTTGTCATAAACAGACATGATCCCTTTTATGCGTTTTGCATAAGGTGATTCAATAGGCTCATAAAGAAGTTTATTTTCAGCAGGGATTCTTTCTGATGGGAAATGAATGAAAAAACTACTCATATAATCCAGTGCAGCAATCTTAATGGCGTCTATTCCTAAACTGGCGCCCCTGGTACCGGCACCAATTTCTGAGGGTACTTCTATTAATTTAATATTTTTCATCCAAAAGCTTTACGTCATCAAAACAGCAAACCCTAACCTCGTCAGGGCGAAATTAGGGTTTAACCTTTGGGGTTCAAAATGAAACGCTTAATATCTTAATCGTGTGCAGCTAAAACAGGTACAGTGCTTTCAAAAACAAGCTTTTTGGTATTGCTTGGTTTAAACAGGTTTGCTATATATGAATGTGATCTTGGAATAGTTACTATTAAATCTATATGCTTGTCATTTACAAACTGGTTTATAGTATCATGAAAATCATAAGTTCCAATAAAATAAAATTCAGGATGATAATCAGAAAACAACTCTGCCATCATGTTACGTTTTTGCAGAAATTCTTCTGTTAATGATACATAATGCTCACTATTTACATTTACAATATGCAAATTTGGACGAAACATTTCCAGTACGGTTTTTATAGGACCTACAGGTAAAGAAACGCCAGCTTCTTTAAAATCAGTAGTTAAGGCTACATTTTTTATTTGATTAAATGTTGCTGAAGGAGGTATAATTAAAACTGGGCATGGGTTCCTGTCAACAATTTTTAAAGTATTGCTTGTAAGAAAAATCTGCTCCAGTTTTGATTTTCCTGTAAGTCCCATTACAATCAATTGTGCACTGTTATGACGGGCATAGCGGCTTAAAGACTCAGGTAAATCATTACTTAGTTCCATATGGCAGCTAATTTTGGCAATACCTGTATCCTGCATCTTCTTTTTTAGTTCTTCTAAAAGTTCGCCGGCATTTTCTGCTTCAGACTCTTTTTCATAAGCATGATATAAAATAATATGTGCTTCATAATGACCTGTAAGCATTTTTACCGAATACATAGCTGTATTGATGGCCGTCCTGGAAAAATCAACTGGAACAACAATGGTTTTCATTCAAAAAATTAAAATGAAAAAAATAAGTTTCAAACAAAGAAATGACTTTTCTTATTTAAAAGCTGTTACTGATTAAAGATTTATACCGGATAGCTGTTAAAAACTGGTTGATAACAACAGTTTGCATAGCTAGAGGCACTGGTTTATTTCATACCTATTAGGCTATATTTGTCCGCTAAATTAGCTGTGCCGTGCGATTAAAATCCTTAGAGATTAAAGGTTTCAAATCCTTTGCTGATAAAACCATTGTAAATTTTGATGAAAACATCACAGGCATTGTTGGCCCCAACGGCTGTGGCAAAAGCAATATTGTTGATAGCATCCGCTGGGTTATTGGTGAGCAGAAAATAAGTCACCTGAGATCTGAGAACCTGGAAAGCCTTGTTTTTAATGGTTCCAAAACAAGAAGCGCCAGTGGCCTGGCAGAAGTGAGTCTCACCTTTGAAAATACGCGAAATCTTTTACCAACTGAATTCAGTACCATAACAATTACACGAAAATTTTATAAAAATGGTGATAGTGAATACCGCCTTAATGATGTGCAATGCAGGTTAAAGGATATTCAAAACCTATTTATGGATACCGGCATTTCCACCGACAGCTATGCCATCATTGAACTTGGCATGGTTGACGATCTTATAAAAGATAAGGAAAACAGCCGTCGCAGGATGCTGGAACAGGCTGCCGGAATTTCTATTTACAAAACACGCAAAAAGGAAGCACGTCAAAAACTGGATGCCACAGAACTGGATTTAAACAGGATAGAAG
>JACDAZ010000051.1 GCA_013695175.1 Flavisolibacter sp.
CAGATAAAGGATGGGTATTTAAGTTACACTGAAAAGCATGCCTCCACAAGGGCTGAAGGAACTATTTATTTTACAGGTTTAAATGGTGTAATTGCTAATATAAAAAATCAAAATATTGGAGCCGGTGATTCTCTCCTGCTTTCTCTAAATGGCTACTTGCTGGATTCAGCACTTGTAAATTTGCGGGTTAAACAATCCTACACAGATACACTAGGTGCTTTTCTAATGACCTTAAGGGTTCAGCCAACATCATTAACATTTTTAAACCCAGTTATAGCTCCTTTATCCAATGTAATTATTACATCGGGAACTATCGATTCTCTACACCTGCGAGCTATAGGGAGGGAATACTTGTCGCTTGGTGAAATGAATATGTATTACAGTAACCTGAAAATTAAATTGGTTAAAGATGGCGATCCGGAAAATACCACCTTCTTCCGCAATGTTGTAAGCTTTTTAGCAAATACATTCGTTATCAAAAAGAACAACCGTGGTCGTACCGGACTGGTATATTTTGAAAGACTCCGCGACCGATCTTTTTTCAATTATATTGTAAAAATGACCCTAAGTGGTATGGGAACCAGTATTGGCATAAAAAGCAATAGGAAAGTAAAAAAGCAATACCAGCGCGAACTGCAACAGCAAGAACTTCCTCCTATAGATTTTCAATAAGTTCAAGATTCAGCAAGAAACCTAAAAAGAAATTTTTGTTTTTTCCCATAGTATTTAGATATTTGTCTAATTATATAACTGGTTGAAATGAATATCCTTTTTAAGGCTTTGAATGATCAAACAAGGAGAGAGATTTTAGAGATGCTTCGTGCAGGTGATATGACAGCCGGAGAAATTGCCGATCAATTCAATATTTCAAAACCAAGCATTTCTCATCATCTCGACCTGCTAAAGCAGGCGGGCTTAGTAGAATCAGTAAAAGAAGGGCAATACGTTTATTATTCACTTAATGCCACTATGGTTGATGAAATAGTTAAATGGTTCCTACAATTCAAAACCAAATTAAAATAAAATGAAAAAGAATTACACACTCGTCAATATCATAATGTTTGTTGTAGCACTACTTCCATTAGGGTACCTGGCAATAGTTTGGAATGCGTTACCCCCGCAGGTTCCGGTTCATTTTGATGCCCAGATGAAACCAGACCGTATCAGTAATAAATCGGAATTATGGATCATGAGCAGCATATTGGCAGGGGCATCAATGCTTGTTTATTTTCTTCTGCAAAAAATATATTTGATTGATCCAAAAAGAAAAAACAAAACAGGTATTGAAACTTTTAATAAACTAGGTGCAGGTTTGGTTATATTTTTTGCAGCATTAAATATTCTAATAATTATATCAGCTCAAAAAGCAGGAGTAAATTTAGAAAGACTGTTATTTCCTCTTATGGGATTGCTATTTGTTTTCTTGGGTAATTATATGCCGGCCCTTAAACCAAATTATTTTGCCGGCATAAGATTGCCATGGACATTAAGTGATGATGAAAATTGGAGGAAAACACATCAACTGGGAGGGAAAATATGGTTCTGGGGTGGTCTTGTATTTTCTATATTAAGTTTGTTTCTGCCAAAAGAAATTATTTTACCAATTTTTATTACCACTGTCCTTATAATGATTTTGATTCCAGGAATCTATTCCTATACCCTGTTTAGAAGTAAGTTAAAAAAAGAAGGTTCCACGCAGTAGGTAAAAATTTAATTGAATAACCTGCTACCTGTATCGCTTAAAATCTTAATTCCCATAAACGTCATTACAGCAACTACTATCCAGCCTGCAATGTATAACCAAATCGGATGTTTGTAAGTTCCCACTATTCTTGTTTTAGTTGCTGCAATTAAAATAACAGCTAAAGCTACTGGCAAGATTAAACCGTTCAATGCGCCTGCAACAATAAGCAAAGTAACAGGCTGTCGAATAATAATAAAAATAATAGTAGAAGTAATAATAAACATAGTAACAAGAACTCTATAATGTTTATTTATAAATGGATGAAGTGTTTTAAAAAACGATATAGTAGTATAAGAAGCTCCTAATACAGAAGTAATAGCAGCACACCACATAACCAATCCAAAAAAACGAAATCCGGTATTGCCTGCAGCCAGTTTAAAAACTGATGCAGCCGGATTGGAATCATCCAATTGTGCTCCATTCCAAACCACACCAAGTGCTGCAAAAAATAAAACAAACCTCATGACTGACGTAATCAAAATTCCACTTACTGAACTTCTTGTTACCTGTGGCAACGATTCTTTACCTTTTATACCGGCATCCATTAAACGATGTGCTCCGGCAAAAGAAATATAACCACCTACTGTACCGCCCACAAGAGTAATTATTTTTAATATATCAATCTGTTCCGGCAGCACAGTCCGCAGTAAAGCTTCGC
Organism: Flavisolibacter sp.; assembly: GCA_013695175.1. Lineage (GTDB taxonomy): Bacteria > Bacteroidota > Bacteroidia > Chitinophagales > Chitinophagaceae > Flavisolibacter. The sequence continues at coordinate 2,403 of JACDAZ010000051.1, forward strand.
CAACCGGTGGCTGAGATTTTATAGCAATAAACAAAGTGAAGAGAATCATAACCAACCCTAGTATTTTAACAACCCTGTCCATTAATACACCGGCTTCCCTATACCAAAAAATGGCAAGAGCTACTATGCAACTTATTATAGCACCTGATACAGCATCAAGCCCCGTTAAAGCATTCAAGCCTAACCCTGTACCACCAATGTTTCCAACATTAAATACCAATCCTCCAATACCAATTAAAATAGCTAATCCAATACCAAGACCGGGAACTAATTGATTTGCCAGGTCCTGTGCTCTTTTGTTGCTAACAGTAATAATACGCCAGATATTTACCTGAGCCCCAATATCAAGAAGAAGTGAAATAAGAATTACAAATCCAAAGCTCGCAAGAAGCTCTGATGTAAATTTTGTTGTTTGTGTAAGAAAACCGGGACCTATGGCAGAAGTTGCCATTAAAAAAGCAGCACCAAGTATGGCCGAATTTTTTTTCAACTATTGTAAAGAAAATTTTTGCATTGTTTTTCAAATATAGAACCTAATAAATTTTACCCTATTTTATTAATGTATTAAAAACAGCCTTTGCAATACCAACTGCATTTTTTCCATCTCCATGTATGCAAATAGTTTCAACTACAACCGGAATTTTTAACCCGGAGATTGTTGTTATTATTTTTTCAAAAACCATTTCTTTTACATGAGCAACTGCTTTGTGTACATCTTCTATCAGTGCATTGGATTGAGAGCGTGAAGTAAGAGAGCCGTCATCCCCGTAAGTGCGATCAGCAAAAACCTCATTCCATACTTTTAAGCCCATAGCCTTTGCTTCACTAATTAAAAAACTGCTACTGAGCCCATATAAGATCAGTGAACCATCAACATCTTTTACAGCCTGAGATACTGCCTTTGCTAACTCACGGTCACGTGCCGCCATATTATATAATGCACCATGAGGTTTTACATGATGAACTTCATAGTCGGCATCTAAGGCAATTCTTTTAAATAATATTATCTGATCTTGTACAAGATCATAAATTTCTGCAGCGCTTATCGGTTTTTCTGTGCGCCCAAAATTTTCTTTATCTAAAAAAGAAGGATGTGCACCTGCATGAACATTATTTTTTTTAGCTAATAATATAGTTTCTCTTATAGTTTTTTCATCACCTGCATGATAGCCGCAGGCAATACTGGCAGAAGTTATATAAGGCATGATGGCTTCATCATAACCAGTTCCTTCACCCATATCGCAATTAATATCTACTATCAAATTATTTTTCATTTAGCATGTTGTTCGTTGCACTATTCAATTCCCAGGGCTTTCATTCTTGCTTTACACTCTTCCTGTATATGCTGCAAATATCTTTGCCGCTTTATAAACTTTTCCTCTGCTTCCTGTAAAGAAATTAATTTAAAATCAATAATATCCTGCATAGATTTTTGTGCTAGTAATGATAAACTTGAGCTAACAACATGTGCTACTTTAGGATAACCCCCGGTAGTTTGATGATCTGCCATTAATACAATTAATTGACCGTTAGGTAATAGTTGAACAGTGCCCATAGACACTGCAGATGATAACAATTCCTGTTTTTGAATAGCATCAAGCGTTACACCCGACAACCTGTAACCCATTCTGTCGGATGATGAAGTAATACAGAAAAAACAATGCTCAAAATTATATTTTGACTCATCGGAAAGATAGTTCCACTCGCTCCCTGTAATAAATTCAATTTCTTTTGAAGAAAAATCAAGTGGTGGTGTTTTCCAGTTAAAGTGTTGCGATGTGTTGATTTCGCTAGTTGTTTCGATAACATCACCCGTTTCTAATATTCTGCCTTCCTTGCCTCCCGCCACTACTTTTGTATGCGTGCTATAACTACCAAGCCATTTATTAACAACTAATGTTTTTAAAAAAGCAATATAACACCAGGTGCCCGAAACTCTTTTCTTAAATTCTAAAACAGAATTAGATTTCACCATAAGAGGATGATTTAATTCAACCGGCACACCATCTATATAAGGAGAGAAATCAGCGGCGGAAATGCAAATTATGTTGCTGTTTGTAAACCTGATTTTTGAAGCAGGAAAATGCAATTCAAGTAAAGGACCAGTAAATTCTTTTCCAAGAATTGCATTTGCTAATTGGGCGGAAAAACTATCTATAACACCCCCCGGATTGATTCCAAGATGCTGGTAGCCCAACCTGCCATTATCCTGCACAGAATCAAATATGCCTGCCTTTATAATTTTTATACTCATCTTCTGTTATTGAAAAAAATTTGATCTTATCTCCTTGTTGCAACAGCATCGGCGGTTCTGCATTTTTCTTAAAAAGTTGTATAGGGGTTCTGCCAATAATGTTCCAGCCACCAGGTGATGAAAATGGATAAATCCCTGTTTGCTTACCGGCTATCCCAACAGAACCTGCAGCAACTTCTTGTCGTGGCGTGGATCTTCTTGGTGTTGCAATAGAGGCATCAACTTCTCCCATATAAGCAAAGCCCGGTAAAAATCCAATCATAAACACATAGTATACAGTTGAAAAATGAATTGTAATCAATTCTGCAATATCCATTTTATTTTTTTGGGCCAGTTCAGTCAGATCAATACCAAATTTTAAAGAATAGCAAACAGGTATTTCAATTATTTTTTTTTCTTTAGCAATATCAACAGATCTTGAATTTTCTACTATTACTCTTAACTTTTCAGCTACTGTTTCAAAAGAAGATTTTTCTCTGTCATACGGCACTTCTAATAAATTATAAAAAACAGCAAGTGTTGCATATGCCGGAACAGCATCCGTTACATAATTCAGGTTTGCTTGTTTTATCTTTTTAAAAATATGCTGAATATGCTGATTTAATTCCAGGTCAATTTCATCTCCAAATTCAAGTACCAATGCTGAATCGCCAAGTGGAAATATAGTATATGGAAAAGCTTTTTTCAATGTATTGAATATACGAAAAGCTTTTTCTGTTGATGAATTCGAACATCAACAATAAACTCTTGAGGTTTGCAAAAAAATCCCGCTGACACAAGCGGGATAAACATTAAGCCATTACTGTTTCTCTATACATTTCTTCCCTTAATTCCTTCACTCTTTTATCTTCCATATATTCATCAAACGTCATTAACCTGTCAATGATGCCTTTAGGTGTTAGTTCAATTATTCTATTGGCAACAGTTTGTAAAAAGGTGTGGTCATGCGATGTAAGTAGTACAATTCCGGGGAAAGTCTGGCAACCTTCGTTAAAGCTTTGAATACTTTCCAGGTCAAGATGATTGGTAGGCTGGTCAAGTACAATCAAATTGGGATTTTGTAACATCATTCTGCTGATCATACAACGCACTTTTTCACCTCCGCTCAACACGTTTGTTGTTTTCATAATGTCGTCACCACTAAACAACATCTTTCCCAAAAAGCCACGCAAAAATGGTTCATCAGCATCTGTTACATGTGGTGGCACATATTGACGAAGCCATTCTATCAATGGAAGCCTTTCATCAAAAAATTCATTGTTTTCAACAGGCAGATAAGCCTTTGTAATAGTTGTACCCCATTCATATTTTCCCTTGTCAGCTTGCTCTTCGCCGTTAATAATTTCAAAGAATGTTGTAACAGCCAAGGGATCACGACTTAAGAAAGCAATCTTTTCGCCCTTATTGACACTAAAATTTACTTTATCAAAAAGCTTTCTTCCTTCAACAGCTTTTGAAAGTTGTTCAACATTTAAAATCTGATTTCCCACATCACGCTGAGGCTGAAAAATAATCCCCGGGTAGCGCCTGTTGGAAGGTTCAATTTCTTCAATAGTTAATTTTTCCAATGCTTTTTTACGGGCTGTTGCCTGTCTTGATTTAGATGCATTTGCGGAGAATCGGGCAATAAAGTCTATTAAAGCCTGTCTTTTATCCTCAGTTTTTTTATTCTTATCTGAAAGCTGTCTTGCCATCAATTGAGATGATTCGTACCAGAATGTATAGTTACCTGTGTATATCTTTATTTTCATGCGATCTACATCTGCCACATGGGTACAAACTGCATCTAAAAAGTGCCTGTCATGCGATACCACAAGAACAATGTTCTCATAATCAGCAAGAAAATTTTCTAACCAACTGATTGTTTCTATGTCTAACCCGTTAGTAGGCTCATCTAATAACAATACATCCGGATTCCCAAAAAGTGCCTGGGCTAATAATACCCTCACTTTCAGGTTTGAAGGAATATCTTTCATCAAGCTAGGGTGATATTCTTCTTTCACTCCCAGCTCACTTAAAAATGTAGCAGCATCACTTTCAGCAGTATAACCACCCATTTCACCAAATTCAGCCTCCAGTTCACCGGCACGCATATAATCATCTTCAGTAGCATTGGGATCTAAATAAATAGCATCTTTCTTATGCATCACCTGCCACATCTTACTATGCCCCATTAATACCGTATTTAAAACTGTTTGCTCATCAAATTCAAACTGGTTTTGCTTTAATACAGCCAAACGTTCACCGGGAGTAATATCAATTTTCCCCTTATTAGGTTCAATTTCTCCCGAAAGAATCTTTAAGAATGTTGATTTACCGGCACCATTTGCACCTATTATACCATAACAATTGCCCTTGGTAAAAGATATATTCACTTCATCAAAAAGAACTCTTTTCCCAAAGGAAAGGGAAACATTATTTACTGAAATCATAACTGAAATTTGGAGGCGCAAAGGTACTGTTTTGTAGAAAGTTTCATGGCCTGATAAACGTTAAAGAAATTAATCACTATTGCAGGGTGTGAATGTGGTGGCAAAATAGTTGCATTTAATATAAAAACTTTACATGAAAAAGGCATTATATATTGGATGTATTTCTTTCCTGGTTATCTCTTGTGGCCCATCAGAAAACCAGGGCGGTGTTGTAGATGATGGCATAGAAGCAATAGATAAAGACGGAGCTTTAACAGATACTAATACAAGGCGTGTTGATACTTTAAACCCGGAGCGTGTTGATATTCAGCAACGTGATACAATCAGGTACTGATGAAATACATATTTCTGATATTGATCTTTTTAATGTTGAGTTGCACTAATGACGCAGCCAATGAACCATTAATTGCTCCGCAGCAGGTTAAAATTGATTCATCAACTATGGCACCAAGAGATAGTATCATTATTCCTGACAGTACCGCATCAGGAGTTAGTTTCTAGCTTTTGTTCCAAACCTACAGGCTCTTCCGGATTTTTCACAATTGGATTCAGATTACGCTTGCTGTATTTCTCTATGCGACGTATAACTTGTACAGAAATAACCAGCCATAAAAAACCCATGGCAAAACCTGCCATAACATCTGTAGTATAGTGAACACGTAAGTAAATCCTGCTAAATCCAATAAGAAATATGAGTGCTAAAAGAAGTACAACCAGGCTCCATTTTAATTGTTGATTCTTTATAGAGTTCCAAACAATGTAAATCAATAACCCATAAAATGTCATGCTCATTAAAGCATGCCCGCTGGGGAAACTTAACCCTCCCGCCTGCTCTAACAATGGTATAAGTGGTCTTTCCCTGCCAAATAAATTTTTTAAAACAAACATCATTAATAAACTACTAATTGCTATTGCCGGTATTTTAATAGAATACCACTTATGTTTTTTTATAAAAAGAAAATAGGCAATTAATGCAAGGTTGGCTGGAATTAGAAAATCATGCTTCCCTAAAAAAGTAATGAACAGCATAATCTTGTTATTGGTTTCATTTACATATGGCTGAAGTTTATCAAACACAGATTGATCAAACTGTGTACTACCTGTAATAAAAACCCTTCGTGCTATGAAAATGAAGCCTGCTAAAGACAGAAAAAAAATGCTGAAGACAATGAGCATCTCTACTGATAATAAGGCAATTCCTGCCCAAAACTTACTTACCCTGCTTTTAATACCTCTAAACATATTTCTTTTACTATACAAACAATATGCAAGAAAATAGCAATCGACTAATTTGTTGTACTATAAAGTACCGGCTTCAATCCTATTTAAATTCTTAATCAGGATATAAATACTGAATTTATTTGGTAACCCATTTAATATTAACAGGTTTGCTTACTGTAATTCGATTACCGGAATCTTTTAATAAACCTGTGTTTTTATCTACTTTAAAAATCACTATCTCATCTGAGTCCTGGTTTGCAACCAGCAAATAATTACCAGATGGGTCAAAATTGAAATTACGGGGAGTAGTTCCTAAAGTGGACTGGTAATTAACCAATGAAAGATCGCCACTTTGTTCATCTATCTTAAAAATGGTGATAGTATTAGAACTTTTCCTGTTCGTTGCATATAAAAACCTTCCGTCCAGTGAAACATGAATATCTGCACTTGTCGCCTCTCCTTCATATTCAGGAGGCAATAAACTAATTGATTGTTTGGAAGTAAGTTTTCCCGCTTTATATTCAAATGCTGTCACCATTCCCGAAAGTTCCTGTATAAGATAAGCCCAATTGCCTGATGGGTGAAATTCAAAATGCCTGGGACCCGAAGCTCCCGGCAATTTCATAGTACCCCTTGCTTTTAAACTACCTGTTTTTTCATCAAAATTGTAAATCTCCACTTTATCAGTTCCCAGGTCTGGTACAAATAAATATTTATTATCTCCCGATAGTACTGTAGCGTGAACATGTGGCGCTTCCTGCCTTTTTGGATTAGCCCCTTTGCCTGTATGTTGTATAACTGTAACAGCCTCTCCTAAACCATGATCCTCAAGAATGGGCAAAACAGCAACATTACCACTACTGTAATTTCCAACAATAACCCATTTGCCTGTTTGATCAACAACTATATAACATGGATCATCACCCATGGCAGGTTGTTGATTTATCGCTTTCAGTTTTCCTGAAGCAGCATCAAATGAAAATGAAGAAACTTTTCCACCACCTTTCGATTTGCCGTTTTCATTTACTGCATATATATATTTATTATTGGGAGCAATTGCCAGGAAAGAAGGATTAGAAGCAGCAATGGAATCAACAAGTTTCGCTTTACCATTTACAGAATCAAAATCGTAAACATAAATACCATGACTTGAACCTGAAGTATAAGTTCCAACAATCAAAAACTGCGTTTTTCCTGCCATCATCATTGAAGTTAAAAAAACCATGGACAGGAATAGCCTCTTTATTCTTAAAATCATACCCCAAGGTAAAGAGAATTGAATTTAAAAAAACTGAGTTTCTACAAAAGAAATCAATAATTATAAGCTACCTCGTTGCCGTTTGAATTGAGAAGCAGGAAATTAATTTTTCCGTTTTCAATAGTTTTTATTCTAAAGATTTGATTTGGTGCCTGCGTTGTTTCCACCTTTACAATCTCACCAACGCTTATGCCGGGTTTTCTTTTATAAATTCCTTCGAGAACTCCTCTTGGTACATCTGCTCTTGACACTACTGTGCGTGTATCCTTTCTGTTTCCATTTGCATGATATACTGCTGTTGAATAAAATATACCATTTTTAAATGTAGCCGTCCAGTCACCTCTGTATTTGCTCCAGCTAACAGCTGTGGCATTGGGAAACTCCTTATTAAAAGATAAACGCACTTTTGCAGGTTGGTTTTTTGAAAACTTTGGCCCTCCGCCATCATGGTCTTTTGTTCCTTCCCATATTACATCTTCATTTGTCTTACCTTTTGTATCTGATTTACCCAGGATAACATTTTTTGATTCTGATGGGTTTTCCTTTCTTACAGCCACCTGGTCATTCTTACCTAATATAGTTTTACGCGACTCCTCTATTGCTTCTTTGTTTTCTTTTTGATGTGCTTTTTGAGCAGATGCTGATATGACAAAAAAAATGGTTGTAGTAATAGTAAAAATTGTTTTCATGAGGCATGGGTTTTCAACAATAAAAGTAATTTTCAATTCTTTGAAAAAGTAGAGGAAAAATACAAAGGATAAATACCCAAAATGAATATGAAATTCACGCACATGTTTTTGTTGGTGCGCATTTTTAAACAGGGATTTGTACAGAAAAAATTTTTATGCTCAGTTTTTTAGCAATCACTCTTAACTGGTTAACTTGCGGGCATGCAAGAATACCTGAAGGGATTGAATGAAAGGCAATGTGAGGCTGTTACAACAATAGACGGACCCCTCATGATAATTGCCGGTGCGGGAAGCGGAAAAACAAAAGTTTTAACTACGCGTATTGCGCATTTAATGGCTAATGGAATTGATTCGTTTAATATACTGGCGCTGACTTTTACCAATAAAGCAGCAGCGGAAATGAAGGAAAGAGTAGAGCATATATTAGGAAACCGCGAAGCAAGAAATTTATATATAGGAACATTTCACAGTGTATTTGCTCGCATCTTACGCGGCGAAGCACATCGCATTGGCTATCCCAACTCTTTTACTATCTATGATACGGATGATTCAAAAAGTGTAGTCAAGGCGGTTACACAGGAGCTACATCTTGATGTGCAACATTATAAACCAAACTTTGTTTATAACCGTATTTCAGGTGCTAAAAACGCACTTGTAGGACCGCAGGAATACAGCACAGATTATTATATACAACAGGAAGACATGCGTGCCAATCGTCCCATGATTGGTCAGATCTATGATGCCTACAGCAAGCGCTGTTTTAAAAACGGAGCCATGGATTTTGATGACCTGTTGTTTAAAATGTACGAACTGTTAAAACATTTCCCGGAAGTCTTACATAAATACCAGCACAAGTTTAAGTACATATTAATAGACGAGTACCAGGATACAAATCCGGCACAATATGAAATAATAAAGCTGCTTGGCGCGGCGCATGAAAACGTGTGTGTAGTGGGTGATGATGCCCAAAGTATTTATTCTTTTCGTGGTGCTACCATTCAAAACATTCTGCAATTTCAAAAAGATTATGATGATGTAAAAGTTATAAAGTTGGAGCAGAATTACAGAAGCACACAAAATATTTTAAGTATTGCAAATGAAGTAATAAAGAACAATAAAGGACAAATTCCCAAAACATTATTTACAGAAAACGCATCGGGAGAAAAAATAAAACTGGTGCGCAGTGCAGC
>JACDAZ010000065.1 GCA_013695175.1 Flavisolibacter sp.
GTGTTTACCTAAAACAGATCTTAATGCTGCATGTAATAAATGGGTTGCACTATGATGTACAGCAGTTTTTTTTCTTATTCCTGCATCAACCATTCCAGTAAATTCTGCAGAAATATTTTTTGGTAATTGTTCTGCAAAATGAATGATTATATCATTTTCTTTTTTTGTATCAATGATTCTGATACTATCATCACCGGATTTTAATATTCCCGTATCGCCCACCTGGCCGCCACTTTCAGCATAGAAAGGCGTTCGGTCCAAAACCAGCTGAAAATTTTCTTTTCCTTTGGCTTTTACTTTTCTCCAGCGTAAGATCCGGGATGTTGATTCTAAAGATGTATACCCTATAAATTTTGAAGAAAAATCAGCATTCTGAACCCGTACCCAATCTTCGGCATCAGTGGTAGTAGCAGCTCTGGATCTTGTTTTTTGCTGCTGCATTTCAGCTGTAAAGCCGTCTTCATCTATAGTTAAATTGCGTTCATTAGCAATCAACCGGGTAAGGTCTAATGGAAATCCATAGGTATCATATAATTCAAAAGCATCTTTACCCTTAATAACCTCGTTTGAATTTTTAATAATGTCTTCTATTCGCTTCAGCCCTTTTTCCAATGTTCTTAAAAATGCTTCTTCCTCTTCCCTGATCACTTTTGAAATAAATTGCTGTTGTTCCTGTAATTCAGGAAAAACTTTTTCAAATTGTTTTGCAACTACAGGTAATAACTGATTTAATAAAGGTTGCGGATAGTTTAAATAAGAATAATAATAACGAACTGCTCTGCGTAAAATACGACGTATAACATAGCCTGCGCCTGTATTGGAGGGCAATTGTCCGTCTGCAATAGTAAAAGCTATAGCCCTGATATGGTCTGCTAAAACTCTAAAAGCTATATCTTTTTTATCTGCTTCTGTTGCCTTATATTTTATTCCGGTGAGTTCTTCAATTTTTGAAATAGTTCCTGAAAAGATATCTGTATCATAGTTGCTGGTTTTTTGTTGTAAAACCCTTACCAATCTTTCAAACCCCATCCCGGTATCAACATGTTTTGCGGGTAACGGTTGCAGGTTTCCATTTTTTAATCTGTTGAATTCAATAAATACATTGTTCCAGATTTCTATAACCAGTGGATGATCTGCATTTACTAAAGTTTTACCATCTACTATATTTCTTTCATCATCTGATCTTGTATCAAAATGAATTTCTGTACAAGGTCCACAAGGACCTGTATCTCCCATTTCCCAAAAATTATCTTTTTTATTTCCTTTTAAGATCCTGTCTTCACTTATCCATTTCTTCCATTCATTTGCTGCCTCATTATCTATGGGTAATCCTTCTTTATCATCGCCTTCAAAAACAGTAACGTATATACGATCAACAGGAAGTTGTAATTCTTTGGTCAATAATTCCCAACTCCATTCAATAGCTTCTTTTTTAAAATATCCTCCCTCAGGTCGCTCAGGATCTCCAAAGCTCCAATTGCCCAGCATCTCAAACATAGTGTGATGGTAAGTATCTACACCCACTTCTTCAAGGTCGTTATGCTTACCACTTACGCGTAAACATTTTTGGGTATCCGCCACCCGGGGATGTGGTGCAGGCTTATTTCCCAGGAAATAATCTTTAAACTGGTTCATACCGGCATTGGTGAACATCAGCGTAGGATCGTTCTTTATTACAATGGGTGCCGAGGGTACAATAACATGGTCTTTTGATTTAAAAAAATCTAAAAACTTCTTCCTGATAGCTTCACTGGTCATCATTAGTGGCAATAAATAGGTTGATTTTTGCTTTATATGAAAGTATATTTGGCCTCATCCCTTTTAGGGGAGCAGCAAAGGTAATGATTACGTGAAACGGGAAGCTAAGGTGTAAAAGGTTAAAAGATTTCCGTTTCAAACGATTCACTATCCAATAGCCATTATGAAAAAAATCAAATATTTCTATAATACCCATACCCTCAGGTATGAAAAACTGGTTACCCCTCTAAGGGTAATATTGTTGCGGATATTTGGATTTATTGCAACAGCATTTGTTACTTCTGTAATTATTTCTTATGCCGCATTTCAGTTTGTCGGATCTCCTGCTGAAAAATTATTAGGAGCAGAAAATGAAAGATTAAGACTGCGATACCAGGACCTGAACAGGAAGATCAATTCAATGCAGCAGGAGTTATCGGAGTTAGAAAAAAGAGATAATGCTGTTTACCGAAGTATATTTGAAGCCGATCCTATTCCTGACAGCGCCAGGGCTATCAGCGAGGAAAGACAAAAAGAAATGGCTGTAGTAGAAAATATGGAAGACGATCAACTGCTTAGTTCCATATATACTTCACTGGAAAAACTGACGCTCAGGATTAACGTTCAAAAATCATCTTACATAGAGCTTACTGATTTTATAAATAATAAAGAAAAGTTACTGGCAGCAACACCAGCTATACAACCCATAAGCAACCAGGATCTTAATAGGATTGCATCAGGGTTTGGTTATAGAATAGATCCCATTTATAAAACAGTAAAAATGCATGCGGGTCTTGATTTTTCAGCACCGCAGGGTACACCTGTTTATGCAACTGCCGATGGAAGGGTGGTAACTGCAAATTTTAGTGACAGGGGATATGGTAACCATGTTGTAATAAACCATGGGTATGGGTACGAAACTTTATATGGACATATGGTTCGCATAACTGCCAGAAACGGGCAAAGAGTGAAGCGTGGAGAAATCATTGGGTATGTAGGATCTACCGGGAAATCTACCGGCCCACATCTACATTACGAAGTACATAAAAACAGGCGGCGTATAGATCCTGTTTACTTTTTTTATAATGATCTTACACCACAACAATTTAATGAAGTTTTAAAAAGAGCTAAGGCTTCAAATCAAAGTTTTGACTAAGGTGGAAAACTTTGTAAAATAAGTTTCATCTGAACCCGAAAGGATGCATTAATTTTATTTCATGTCCAAAGAGTTGAACCAGATTTATTTTGATTTTGTAAAGGAAGAAATTCCTGAAGAATCATTACCTGGTAAACCTGCTCAACAACCAAAAGAAAAAATAAAAAGCTCACGTGGAAGAAAGTCATTGAAAGATATGGCTGAAGAAGCTTTTGGTGTACAAGTGCCCGAAGATGAAATACTTTTTCAAAAGCAGTACTATTCTATTGGCGATGTGGCTTCCATGTTTAAAGTTAATACTTCATTACTCAGGTTCTGGGAAAGTGAATTTGGCTGGCACTTAAGAAAAAACAAAAAAGGTGATCGTTTTTTTACACCAAAAGATATTAAAGCAGTTCAACTAATTCATGATTTGTTAAGGCGTCGCCGGTTTACAATTGAAGGTGCAAAAGATTTCTTAAAGAAAAATAAACAGGCTGATGAAAAGTATATCTTAATCCAGTCTATGCAGCGCTTAAGAGGTTTCTTGCTTGAATTAAAAGCGCATTTGTAAGGTCTCCTTAACATTTATTACTACTCTCTTGCCATTGATCATGCTTATTTTTGATGATGCAAACGATTAGAAAAATTCTCTCATTCATACTGTTCCTTTTTATAGCAGTTCAAAATATATATGCACAGCCGGCTGTAATAACTACTGATTCGCAAGGCGAAAAAATTATCAAAGGGTTTTTTGAAAAAAGTGTTTTGATTTCAGATCCTGCTTTTAGCTGGTATGCAGCTAATCAAAAAAACTTTGTACCTGATGCCACTGCAGTAAAAGCATTTTCAGAAAATAAAGAATCAATTCATATACTGGCATTTGGAGGCACATGGTGCGATGATACCAAATCTTTACTTCCAAAATTTTATGCCCTCACAGAAGCTGCAGGTTTTCCTGATAATAAGATTACCTTAATAGGTGTTGACAGAAGCAAAAAAACATTGCATCACCTGGCAGAAGCTTTCCAGGTAGTTAATGTACCTACTTTTATTGTTTTAAAAAACGGAAAGGAAATTGGTCGCGTAGTTGAATACGGCAGGTATGGAATGATAGATAAAGAATTAGGTGAAATAGTAAATGCAAATAAGAATTAGAAATTAATTACCTCACCACCTACCTATTTAGTATTTCTATTTTCTCCATTGTTTTCAATATAAACAAATTAAGTCCTTCTTTAATTCTTGAAAATTCAGTTCCGGGTATAGGAGATGTAAAGAATTCTATTTGCAGAACATAGGATTGCATTTTGATGTCATTAAAAAACACATTATAAGTTTGCACTTCTTCTATATTAGATAAATAATCTTTTATTTGCTGCAATAGCATTTCAATTTTTTCATGAGAAGATTGCAAATTTAAATTAAGTTCCAGTGTGCCTTTTATTTGTGAACGAAGTGAAACATTATCAAGGATACTATCTACCATTTTTTTGTTGGGAACGGTAACATAAGATTTGTCAGTTGTTCTGATGCGGGTACTTCTAAGCCCAATACGTTCTACATTGCCTGTTATATTTTGCACGTTAACCAGGTCGCCTGTTGTAAAAGGTTTATCAAAAAATATTACAAAAGATGCTATAAGGTTTTCAAGACTTTCTCTTAAAGCCAGTGCTATGGCTGCACCCACTATACTTAAGCCGGTAACTAAGCTGCCTATATTATAATTGAATGCAAAGTGGAGAATCATTAAAAAACCTACTATGCTAAAAAATACTTTTAAAAAATCTTTGAAAAAATAAATCAATTGATTATCTCCCAAATCCGGAGTTCCATTAGCACGCATTTCTAATATAGATGCTATAAAATCTATGATCCTCCATAGCAGCCAGATAAATGCACCAATTTGAATAAGACTGGCAATTGTTAGCAATACCTGTTGAATGGAATATTTATAGATAACAATATTCAGTTGATCAGGAAAGCGAAGCCTGTACAACATGATTACAGATATGGCAACAACAAGAAAAACCCCTAAAGGATGAATGATCAATCTGGTTAACTTCTCCTGGTTAAAGTTTTTGTATTTGTGACTAAAAATTCTACAAAAAAATATGGCGAGATACCGTGATAAAAACCGGTTTAATAGGAGAACAAATAAGATTAAACCAAAAGTCCATACATAATCCTGCACGGTATTGCCCCAGATAATCTGTTGCCAGAAATTGTTCATGCTACTTCTTTGTAATAAAATTATTGAATACAGAATTAATAGACGAAAGAATAGACGGTGATGCTATCCTTTCCAATGGCATGGAGTTTTGAGTTAGCAACCAAATACCTTTGAAAGCCACCAAATGAAGAAGGAAATTGGTATTGTTGCTGAATTTGATTTGTAGTATTAAAAAACTGCAGGTTCTTTTTATCTGTACCTAAAATGAATTTATCAGAGATAGCTATATCATCAAAACCGGTTACAGGATATTTCCTTTTAAATGCGCCATAATAATCAAAAGCAAATAAGCCATTTAAAGGGTCGTATAAGTAAACCAGACCACTGTGATCAATTATTTTGGATGGCTGAATAGGGGTAGAAAGAATATTTCTGAGGTCTGTTGTTTCTGATAAATTATTACCAAATTCATCAATTTTCCTCAATTTATTTTCCAGCACATCAAATATCCAGATATTGTTATCATAAGACAAAGCAACAGCAGATGCCTGTATTATATTTTGTTTCCGCAAATCAATTACAGATCTCAATGAAAGCAGTCTGTCTAAAATAACAATGGTTGAAAAATTCTTATAATAAACGAGAACTTTCAATGGGTTTGATACATCTATGGAATGTAATTTTCCAAAACGCTTTACATCATTATATACTGCAACAGAATCTCCGTTTGCATTTAATTTTTTTAGTTGTTCTGTAGGTGTGAGAATATAAAGATTGTCAAGGTTATCAATAGCAATATCAACAGCTACTACTGGAATAGATTTAACTAATGTAAATGGTTCTTTAGGTGCCTGGGCATTCAACATCAAACAAAAAAAAGATAACCATATAGTTAATAAACTTTTCACCAGTTTTTATAAATTTTATGTTCCTG
>JACDAZ010000106.1 GCA_013695175.1 Flavisolibacter sp.
CTTCTACTCCAAGCATTCTTATATAGGCGTATGAAATTAAAAGTATAGATGCTGAACCATATGGCGAAGCAGAAACTGCTCCTACTTTATTCTCATTTTCCTTTGAACTGTTCTTTAAACTTACATGTGAAGGTAGAAATGCAGCTAAATGTTTTTTTACACAAATAGGTCCCATGCCTGGGCCACCACCACCATGTGGAATAGCAAAAGTTTTATGCAAATTTAAGTGACAAACATCTGCTCCAATTAAACCGGGCGCTGTTAATCCTACCTGGGCATTCATATTGGCACCATCCATATACACCTGTCCGCCATGTTTATGAACTACTTCAGTTATTTCTTTTATGGTTTCTTCATATACTCCATATGTTGATGGGTAAGTGATCATAATTCCTGAAAGGTTATTTGCATATTGGGCAGCTTTGGATTTTAAATCTTCAAGATCTATATAACCATTTTCCAAAGCTTTTACAACCACTACTTTCATTCCCGCCATTACAGCGGAAGCCGGGTTTGTACCATGTGCTGATATTGGAATTAACATCACGTTCCTGTGATGATCTCCCCGACTTTCATGATAAGCTTTAATGGTTAACAGACCTGCATATTCGCCTTGTGCACCACTGTTTGGTTGTAAACTGCATGCATCAAATGCAGTGATTTCTGCAAGGTATTTACTTAATTCTTTTACAATAAACTGGTAACCTTCTGCCTGATTAATTGGTGCAAAAGGATGAATTTTACTCCAATGTGACCAGCTAAGGGGAATCATTTCGGATGCAGCATTTAATTTCATGGTGCAACTTCCTAACGGTATCATACTATGCACCAATGATATATCCCGGTTTTGTAAAAGAGTGATGTAACGCATCATTTTTGTTTCGCTGTGATACGTATTAAAAACAGAATGCGTTAAAAATTCAGATGTACGGGTAAGCGACGATGGAATGATATCTAATGATCCTTCATGTTCTAATTCATAAGCAACAGGATCAACATCATTCACAAACGAATTTATAATGTCAAATAAATCAGAAGGAGTGGTAGTTTCATCAAGAGAGATTCCAATTAATTGATCTGAGAAATAACGGAAGTTCAATTGCTGGCGTTCTGCTTTTTCTCTAAAAGAAGAAACATCATCTACTTTAACAACAACAGTGTCAAAAAAATATTCGCTTACCAATTCATACCCACGATCTTCCAGTGCATTAGCAAGTGTTTGAGTAAGCAATGCAACTCTTTTTGCAATATTTTTTAATCCGTCAGGTCCATGAAAAACAGCATAAAAAGCTGCCATGTTTGCAAGTAATGCTTGTGCAGTACAAATATTTGAAGTTGCTTTTTCACGTTTAATATGTTGCTCACGGGTTTGCAAAGCCATACGTAAAGCCCTGTTACCTTGTGCATCCACACTTACGCCTATTATTCTGCCGGGGATATTTCTTTTAAAATCATCTTTTGCAGCAAAAAAAGCTGCATGTGGTCCACCGTAACCCAGTGGAACACCAAAGCGTTGCGCAGTTCCTAATGCCACATCAGCATCAAGTTCTCCGGGTGATGTAAGTAAAGTAAGTGCTAATAAATCTGTAGCCATGGCCACATAAGCTCCATTATCATGAACCTTTTTAATAAACTGTCTGTAATCTTCAATGGAACCTTTATCATTTGGATATTGAACCAGGGCACCAAAATAAGTATCATCAAATTCGACGTTTTTAAAATCACCAACTATTACTTCAATTTGAATTGGTATAGCCCGTGTTATAACAACATCAATAGTTTGTGGAAAGGTTTCCTGGTCAACAAAAAATTTTGGCCTGTTTATATGATTAACGTCTTTATTAAGAGTATTAAAAAACATGGTCATAGCCTCAGCAGCGGCTGTTGCTTCATCCAGTAAAGAAGCATTTGCAATAGGTAAGCCTGTCAGGTCACTTACCAAAGTTTGAAAATTTAATAAACTTTCTAAACGTCCCTGGGAGATTTCT
The DNA here is from genome assembly GCA_013695175.1 of Flavisolibacter sp. Taxonomy (GTDB): domain Bacteria; phylum Bacteroidota; class Bacteroidia; order Chitinophagales; family Chitinophagaceae; genus Flavisolibacter. The sequence goes on from JACDAZ010000106.1 coordinate 1,989, forward strand.
GCCTGGTAAGGTGTGTATTGAGTGTACCAGCCCGGGTTTTCGAGTACATTCCTTAAAATAACGCTTGGAGTGATGGTATCATAGTAACCTTGTCCAATATAGTTTTTGAAAACTTTATTTTTCAGAGATACATCTTTTATATGCGCCAGGTATTCTGCTTCACTCATAGCTTCAGGTAAGTTGAGTGCAGATTGCATTCGTATATTTTCAGGCACAGTCCTGCTAATTAAATCTTCAATTGAACCAACACCAATTGTTTTCAACATTTCTTCAGTTTCTGCCTGGGTAGGACCTATATGTCTGTTTTGAAATTCAGCTGCTTGCTCTTCAAAAAAATTCATGAACTTGATTTAGAAGCCGCAAATTTACAGCTGTTTCAGGTATATAACAGACCGACTACCGGTCATGTTGTTAACTTTAGTATAACTCTATTGTATGGAAAAGCCTAAGCCTATAAAACGCAGTAATGAAATAGCACCTCTTTCAAGAGAGCATCATGAAGGATTATTATTAGTATGGAAAATAAGAAAGGGCATAACTAACGGAACATCTGTAAAAACAATTTCATCATATATAAAATGGTTTTGGGAAAATTATTTATTAAATCATTTTAAGAAAGAAGAAACTGTGTTAATAGAATATGTGCCAGTTGAAAATAAGCATGTAAAGCAGATG
>JACDAZ010000112.1 GCA_013695175.1 Flavisolibacter sp.
GTATTTTCAGGATATAATTCCTGCCCGATTGCCAGGTATTTCTTTTTATTTACAACATCACCTTTTTTAGCATAGTAATCTACCAAAATAGGATAGATATCTTTATAATCATCTCCTTTCAATTTAGCATTTGCTAAAGTTGTATAATAAGGAATGGCAGCATCATGATTTTCAGACAATATTGCAGCTGCTCCGGCAAGATTTACTAATTGAGTATCAATGGCAGGGAAAGAAAAATCATTAATTGAAAACTGCCTGGTATAAACATAATCCTTCACTGCTAATGCATTTGAAAACCTGTCAAAAGCACGCTTGTAGTTTTTATCATTGAAATCTTTAATGCCCAGGTTGTAATAGTTCTCATAAATAGAAAACAAATTAGCATTCTGATTTAATGTCATTAAAATATTCTTACTGTCCAGCTCCTGATAACGCTTAAAAGCATTAAAAGATTCATTCCAATAATTCAAATCATTTTTGGTAGTGTCTTTTGCAATTTCGGTGTAAACAACACCTTTGTAATAATAGAAGTTGGCTGTGTTTTGATTTTTAGGATCAGCTAAAGCTTTATCAACTTTGGCTCTCGCTTCTTCAAATTTTCCTTTCTCAACATCTCCTTGTATTTCTTTTAAGTTTTGAGCAAATAAGAATGTACTTGCCATAACAAAAAGAGCAGATAAGATTGTTTTGCGCATGTTTATTTGTTTTTTTGTTGAATGTTTATTTAAACTTCATTCTCTTCTACAGATGAAGTTGGGTCAATATTAGTTGTATCATCCTGTTCTAAATTTGTTATACCCTCCGATTCTAACACTTCAGCAATTTCTCCTGTCTCGTCTTCAATAGTAATTTTTGTAATGGCAGCAATTTCGTCGCCTTCATCCAGCTTTATTAATTTAACACCTTGTGTGGCTCTTCCCTGCTCACTGATCTGCGACACTTTCATTCTGATAGTAACACCACTTTTGCAGGTAATGATGATATCTTCCGACTCCGCTACATCCAAAATTCCTACCAATTTTCCTGTTTTATCAGTAACATTTATGGTTTTAACACCTTTACCACCCCTGTTAGTAATCCTATAATCTTCCACAGTTGTTCTTTTACCATATCCTTTTTCACTGATCACCAATACTGTTCTTTCAGGGGTTGTTGGATCAACGCAGATCATTCCTACTACCTCATCTTTTTCACTGTCTACTTCTATACCACCCACTCCTATGGCTCCCCTGCCAGTAGGGCGTACCTTGGTTTCAGGAAAACGAATAGCTCTTCCACCTTCTACTGCCATCATGATCTGGCAGGTTCCTGTAGTTAACCTGGCCTCCAGCAACTGGTCGCCTTCATTAATAGTGATTGCGTTAACACCCGACTGCCTTGGACGACTAAAGCCTGCCAATGCTGTTTTCTTAATCACTCCTCTTTTGGTACAAAGGATTATATAATGATTATTGACAAAGTCTACATCCTGCAGATCTTTAATGTCTATAATAGCCCTGATCTTATCGTCAGGAGAAATTTGTAGAAGATTTTGAATTGCTCTTCCTTTGCTGTTTTTTTCACCTTCCGGAATCTGGTACACATTTAACCAATGACATCTTCCTTTTTCCGTAAAAAACAACATGGTATGGTGGGTAGATGCAACAAAAAGATGCTCTATAAAATCTTCATTTCTGGTTTTGCCTCCCATGGCTCCTCTTCCACCTCTTCTTTGTGCACGAAACTCTGTTGCTGAAGTTCTTTTTATATAACCCAAATGAGAGATAGTGATAACAACATCTTCTTCTTTAATAAGGTCTTTAATGCTTACTTCGTTATCAAGATAAGTGATCTCTGTTCTGCGTTCATCACCAAATTTTTGTTTTACTTCTAAAAGTTCATCTTTTATAATCTGAAAACGCATAGATTCATTTGATAAGATATCTTTCAGATGGGCGATCAGTTTCAAAAGTTCCTCAAATTCATTTTTGATCTTATCCCTTTCCATGCCGGTAAGGCGTTGAAGGCGCAATTCCAGTATAGCTTTGGCTTGTATTTCATCAAGCCCCCATCCTGCATTAACAAGATTTTCTTTAGCAGCATCAGGTGTTGAAGAAGCACGTATAAGAGAGATCACTTCATCTAAATGATCTAAAGCAATTAAATAACCCTGAAGTATATGCGCCTTTTTCTCCGCTTCTTTTAATTCAAATTGTGTACGGCGAACAACTACTTCATGCCGGAAATCAATAAACTCAGAGAGAAGTTCTCTTACATTTAAAATCTTAGGACGGCCTTTTACAAGCGCAACATTATTAATACCATAGCTGGTTTGCAGTTCTGTATATTTAAACAGCTGGTTAACGATCAGGTTTGCATGGGCATCACGCTTCAGGTCAATTACAATACGGGTTCCTTCTTTATTGTTTGATTCATTATTTACGTGGGCAATACCTTCAATCACTTTTTCATTTACCAATTGACCTATCCTGTCGCACAAAGTATCGCGGTTTACCTGGTATGGTACTTCAGTAATTATAATTTGTTCACGTCCACTTGGTTTTACATCAATATGTAATTTACCACGCAGCACTACCCTTCCTCTGCCAAAGTGAAAACCTGCTTTAATACCTTCCATTCCATAGATTAATCCACCGGTTGGGAAGTCAGGCGCCTTTATATACTGCATCAATTCCTCTACAGTAATTTCTTTATTGTCAATAAAAGCAAAGCAACCATCAATCACCTCACTTAAATTATGAGGCATCATATTGGTAGCCATACCGACGGCAATACCACTGGATCCATTTACCAGAAGTTGCGGAATGCGTGAAGGAAGAACAGAAGGTTCTTTTAAAGAATCATCAAAGTTAAATTGGAAGTCTACAGTGTCTTTATCAATATCCTGCAACATACTTTCTGCCAGTCTTTCCATCCGGGCTTCTGTATATCGCATTGCTGCCGGACCATCACCATCCTGGCTACCATAGTTACCCTGTCCGTCAATGATTGTATAACGCATACTCCACTCCTGCGCCATTCTTACCATAGCATCATATACAGCAGTATCACCGTGAGGGTGATATTTACCCAACACTTCACCAACAATACGGGCAGATTTTTTATACGGACGTGTAGGACCCATTCCCAAATCATACATTGCATATAAAATACGCCTGTGAACAGGTTTTAATCCATCGCGAACATCAGGCAGTGCACGCCCAACAATTACCGACATAGAGTAATCTATGTAGGCTGTTTTCATTTGTTCCTCTATATTAATTGGAATGATTCGGTTAAAGTCGTTTGTCTCCTCAGGTTTATATATTTCTTCCATTCAGTAATCAGCTTAGTAATGCTAAAATTTAGGTGTGCGAATTTACCTTATTTAACCCTCAAAACCTGAATAAATCTGCTTTAAAATGAAGAATTTAACGGAACTCATTCCTGATAAATCATACATATCTTTTTTATTGTAATTCAATCATTTATAGGCATGGAATTTTCTTTATTAAGATCAGTAAAATGTGGCGTATGAAATGTATGTGTTGCTAAGGAATAATAAGCAGGAAGGACCTTATTCTTTTGAAGAATTAGCTAGTAAGAATTTAAATAATTTTGATCTGATATTGAAGGAAGGAGCAAGTTCTCAATGGCTCTACCCCTGTGAAATAGAAGAATTAAGACCTTATTTAAATAAAAAATCAAATCAAGATATCAGGGAAAGAAAATCAGACTTCACAAAACAGCAATACATATTTTAAGTTTGATGGCAGCAGTTTTATCTGGTTTACTAATTGTTAGTGCTGTTTCTATGAAAAATTTGGTTGATTATAAAAGATTACCATTTCATCTGCCAGTTATTTTATCATCAACTACATTTCCTCATCCTGCCTTGCCTGAAGGATCAGTACCTGATCACCCTATAAACAGGCATATTCAAAATGCACTGGTAACAGAATTGGTTGGTGCTGAAAGAAAAGATGATCATAAAAGAAAAGTTATTGATAACCTGAAAAAACAGGTTACTATAACAGGTAAAAAAGATGGTTTCAAAAACTTTTATTTAACTATAGAAAATAAATCATTCATTTTATTGAAAAATGTAAGAGTGCAGGTTGATTATTTAAATTCAGTTGGACGTTTAATAAATTCTCAAATTATAACTATCCAAGACATTCCTGCAAGAAGTGAAAAATCCTGGAAAATGGTTGATGCAAAAACAGGTGTAAAAGTACAATACAAGATCCTGGACATTTTCTCAAACAAACAAAAAATAGCTTTTCACGAAGCGTGATATTAGGATAATCTCTTTATTGAAGAAGTAAACATTCTTAACAATCAGACTAAATTTTTACTTTCACGCTTCATTGCATCTTTATGAGAAAAATTTTAGTGTTTGGTGCGGGTAAATCAGCTACGGTTTTAATTAATTATTTATTAAAGGAAGCAGAGCAGGAACTTTGGTTTTTAACTGTGGCTGATGCAAATTTTGAATTAGCCGAAACTAAAGTTGGCGAATCCTCTTATGGTAAAGCTGTTGCATTTGATATTAGTGAAGCAGACAAAAGGCAGCAACTAATCGGTGAATCAGATCTTGTTATATCCTTACTTCCTCCTGCCCTGCATATACTAGTTGCACGTGATTGCCTTGAGTTCAAAAAAAATCTTCTTACAGCTTCTTATGCAGATAATGCCATGAAAGAATTAGCTGACGAAGTGAAAAATAATAATCTTTTATTTTTATGTGAAATGGGTTTAGATCCCGGTATTGATCATATGAGTGCCAAAAAAATGATCAATGAAATACACGAAGCTGGTGGTAAAATATATTCTTTTCTTTCTCACTGTGGTGGTTTGGTAGCTCCTGAAAGTGATGATAATCCATGGCGTTATAAAATAAGCTGGAATCCAAGAAATGTTATGACGGCAGGAAAAGCAGGTGCCATTTTTAAAAAAGATAATAACATTGAGGAATGGGAATATGAAAAATTATTTTCTGAAAAACGATTTGTTGAAATACCCGGTCATGAATCCTTATGCTGGTATCCAAACAGGGATTCGTTAAGTTATATTAATACTTATGGTTTAAATAATTGTTCCACTTTTATACGAACCACTTTACGCCATCCCGATTTTTTATATGGCTGGAAAAATATTATTGACCTGAAGCTGACAAGTGAAGAAATTTTTTATGAAACAGACAATAAAACCCTGATGCAGTTCTTTAAAGAACATTTTGAAAGACAGGGTTTTTCTAAATGGCTGGAGCAAAAAATGATAGAACAATTTGAAGCCAGTAAAAAATTACTTGAAAACCTTGCTAACCTTGTAGAAATGGAAGAAGAAGCACAGGAAAGTGGAGTAAAACCTATTGATGAATTTATGATGGTGGACGAGGAAGGTGACCTGCAACAAGTGGATATTGATGAATTAAAAACAAATACTGCAGCTACTGTTGCTTTTCAGCTACATGAAGCAAAACTTACGCTCAAGCAACTTTTCTTTTTGGGTATGGATGATGATAAAACATTGATCAATAAAGGCAGTTGCAGTGCTGCTGATATTTTACAGTATGCACTGGAAAAAAAATTATCTCTACAACCCGGTGATAAAGATTTAGTAGTGATGCTTCATGAAATAGAATATAACCAGGATAATAAGAAGTACAAACAAACTGCCAGCTTATTAGTAACAGGGGAAGATGATATACATACAGCAATGGCTAAAACTGTAGGCTTACCTTTAGGTATAGCTGCTAAACTTATTTTAAATGATGTTATACAATTAAAAGGTTTGCATATTCCTGTTGTTAAAGAAATATATGAACCTGTGTTAGCTGAATTAGCAGCACACGATATTCAATTCAAGGAAGAAGTTGTTTTGTTGTAGTGAATGGTGAATGGACAATGTGAATGGTGAATGTGAAAAGTTACTAAGTCAAATAAATCTTTACGTCTTCGCTTCTTTGTCTCTTTGCGAGATACTTGAACCACGAAGGCAGGAAGGCTCGAAGTAACACCAAGATTTTTTTTACCACAATAGACACAATAGAACACAAAGAATGCACAAAGGATTTCTTATGTATTTCAGTATTATGTTTGATTCTTTGCGAGAAAGAGTGAATGGTGATGTAGTTTTTCATTTTTCATTTTTCATTTTAATTAACTCTCTCACCTCCCTCATCCCCTCCGAAGCTCCTTTTTCAATAGCAGTAAGATTATATAACGGTGTTGAATAAGGTATTTTTTTATCTACAATAAACTTTTCTATTTTCCATGGTACGTAATTTACAAGACCCGCTGCAGGGTAAACAACCAATGAAGTACCAACAATAAGAAAAATTTCTGCAGTCCGCATAAGATTTGCCGCCGGTTCAATCATATACACGGGTTCTTCAAACCAAACAATTTGCGGTCTCAGTTGTGCACCATCTTCAGCTTTGTCACCCATTTGTATATCATCATGTATGGGATATATCAGATCTTCATTTTTTTCACTTCTCATTTTAAATATCTCGCCATGTAAATGCAACACTTTTGTAGAGCCGGCTCTTTCATGCAAGTCATCTATATTTTGTGTTACAATTTGTACATCAAAATCCTGTTCCAATTCTGCCAGAATTTTATGTGCTTCATTAGGTTTGGCTTCTTTTACATTCTGCCTGCGCATGTTGTAAAATTCCTGTACAAGAGCAGGATTTTTTTTCCATGCTGTAGCCGTCGCTACTTCATTTATATCAAAGCCTTCCCACAGGCCATCACTGTCCCTGAAAGTTTTTAATCCACTTTCTGCGCTAATGCCTGCACCTGTTAATACAACTAATTTATTTTTCATAGTTCCTGGTTTAATTCCCACACATGTACTTCATCAGGGGATGCTGAAAAATGGATCTTTAACGGATGTTTTTTTGCTGCTTGATTAGTGAGATACCATAAACGGTTTTCCGTTACCAAAATAAATAAACCTTCATCATCACCCAGTGCTGCAA
>JACDAZ010000146.1 GCA_013695175.1 Flavisolibacter sp.
AAACAATTCATGTCTTATTATCAAAAATAAAGGTCAAATAAATCTGTTTTCTATATCACTTTCCCGTACTCTTCCTTCCACTCATGCTTCCATCTTCTATGACTCCATAGCCACATTTCAGGATTCGCAGACATTACACGCTCCAGGTAATGTGCATACAATAAAGTAAGATGCCCTTCAGGTAATTCTCGTGGTGTAGTGGTGCATAGCTCAGCAGCCCCTTCATAATATCCCCTTTTGCTTTTGCGGAAATGTGTAAATACTACAGAATAATTGCTTATCCTCGCAGCATTTTCAGGTCCTCTTAAAAATGCAGTTGGTCTTCCAAAAAAATTTACCCAATAGGCTTTTTGGGGTACCGGTGGTGCCTGGTCTGCTATTAATCCAATAAAATAATGTTTCCCTCTGTAACGAAACATTTCCTCCCGCATGCGTGTTGCGGCAACCAATTGCGTTCCAAAACGGGAACGTATGTACCTGAACAACCGTTCAAATATTTTATTGTTTAGTGGAAGGTAAACACCTACCAGTGTTCCATCTAAATACTTTGGTACTGCCAGGTTTACCAGCTCCCAATTAAAATTATGACCTGCCTGTATCTGAACCGGTCTGCCCAATGCAAAAGCTTCATTCAAAACAGAAAAATCTGCTTTGAATCGCTTTTCAAAAAAAGTTGAAGATGCAGAAATAAATTTTATGGTTTCAATAAACGTGTCGCAAAAATTTTTATAAAACTGTTTTGCTATTTTAATTTTTTCATCTTCTGTTTTTTGCGGGAAGGCTATGGTTAGGTTTTGCATCACCACATCTTTTCTATAACCGAATAAATAATATACAACTACGTAAGCAAAATCAGATAACAGGTAAAGAACCTTTAGCGGTAGCAGGGAGACTGCATATAAAACACCATACAGAACATAGTACATAAGCTGAGCAAAGATATAGCCGATGAAGAGTGCGACGCAACAAAAGCTTAATTGAAAGAAGAACTTCTGCTACCAAATCTTCCAACAATGTTAATTGCTGAAATAATCATATTTAAGGGCTGGTGCTAATTATTATAACTTTATTTTTATCTATTAAAAAATGTTTAAAAGCATAGCTAAAACAGATAACCAAAAAACCACCATACTTATACGACTGATGGTGGGTGCTGTTTTTTTATCGGAAGGCATTCAGAAATTTTTGTTTGCAGATAAATTAGGTGCGGGCAGGTTTACAAAAATAGGATTAACCCATCCCGAATTTTTAGGACCGTTTGTTGGCCTTTTTGAAATAGTATGTGGAAGTTTAATTTTGATCGGATTATTAACGAGGCTGGCTTCCATTCCCATAATCATTATCATGCTTGTTGCGATAGCTACTACAAAAAGCCAAATTTTAGCTAATGATGGCTTTTGGGTTATGATGCATGGCAGCCGTACAGATTGGGCTATGCTGTTGGGAAGTATCTTTTTATTAATAAGAGGTGGTGGCAGGTGGTCTGCAGATAATATTATCACCACAAAAAACAATTATTGAAAATTTTATATAGCCTTGATACATTACCTAAGCTTTCATGATTATTTAATAGTTTCATATTTATAATCATGGCAAAAGTTCTGATTTTATTTGCACATCCACGGCTGGAAAAATCCAGGATGTATCCGCATTACTGAATCAAATACCACAAATACCCTGATCTTGCTATAAATGATCTTTATGGGCAATAATTCCAGTTTAATATGATATAGTAAGGTTAACAGGTGCGACTTATATCATATGATTTCTGATATACCATTAAGAACTTTATTGAAAATTATTTTTTATGAGACAAAATATGGGATATGCAGACAGAAGTATCAGATCATTTATTGCCTTGCTTAAACGTTGTAAGGTTTTTAATTACCGTACAAAAATGCACTGAACAACCTTACAACAAAATCACTTTATGAATGAATTGAGCATATTTGAAGATGAATTAAGTGTATATAGAGTTAAACCGAAATCTTACTTCTTATTTCCTACACTTACCTCTTCCATCATACTTCTTACTTCTTACCTAATGTGGTAATTTTTCACGCAGATAACCATAAGCCCATGTTCCGGCAACTGCACTCAACAGCACTACCAAAACAACTAAAAAACCGGCACCTATTTGTGCAAATAAAGGTCCGGGGCATGCACCGGTCATGGCCCATCCAAATCCAAATAACAATCCACCAATTACCTGTCCCTTATTAAATTTCTTCTTGTGAAGGTCAATATTTTCGTTTGCAATTGTTTTAACATTGAATTTTTTTATAAGCCATACTGATATCATTCCTACTACCACAGCAGTTCCTATTACACCATACATATGAAAACTTTGCAGTCGAAACATTTCCTGTATCCTGAACCAGGAAATGATTTCTGCTTTTGTAAAAGCAATACCAAATAAAATTCCAACAGCTAAATACTTTAAATGGTGGTGCCATTTATCTTCAACCTTTGATTCATTCAAACACATTGTATCCAGTGAACGAACTTCATAATCTGTGTCCGGCAATTCCTCTATAACTATATCTCCTGAAAAATGAGTTTGTGTGTTTTTCATTAAAATAATTTACAATTTCATAATTAAGGGTAACAGGAAATTGGCCATTAAAAAACCTCCGGCCATAAAACTTATGGTGGCAATGAGTGATGGCCATTGCAAAGTGCTTAAACCCATGATAGCATGACCACTTGTACAACCTCCGGCATAACGGGTACCAAATCCAACAAGAAATCCACCGCCCACAAGCAGAATAAATCCTCTTAATGTTAACAAGCCCTGGAAACTAAAAATTTCAGGTGGTAATAATTTTGAATGGTTGGTAATGCCATAACCTTCCAATTCCGATGCCAGTGCAGGTGCTACCTGTATAGGATCTGGTGTTGATAAAAATTGTGCAGCAATAAAAGCTCCTATCATTATACCTGTAGCAAAAACTAAGTTCCATGTTTCTTTTTTCCAGTCGTACTTAAAAAATTTTACATTACATGGTAAACATGCTGCACATAAATGTCTGAGGTTAGCAGATAAACCAAAATGTTTATTACCAAGAATTAATAATGCAGGAACAGTAAGTCCAACAACAGCACCTGCCACATACCATGGCCATGGTTGTTTTATAAGATCAAGCATACAATATTTTTGTAAAAATGAATGGAGTAATCTTATTTTAATGTGACGAATATCACGAAAAATAACAGCTTTATTGAATTTAGAAAATCTTTTGCATTGTGGGATAAGTTTCTAAGAATCAGGAATCATTCAACTTCTAATATTGATGTGTTTTAAAAATAAAAAAAGAACAGGTGGTAGACACCACCTGTTACACTATTATTAAAACAAAATGCGCTGCAATCAACTGGGAACAATCAATTTTAGGCACATGAGAAAAATTGTAGTACAAAGAAAAACAAGCTGCCTCTTTAAATAAAATCCCATTTT
>JACDAZ010000149.1 GCA_013695175.1 Flavisolibacter sp.
GTATTACGCATATTAAATCGTTTAGCCGTTGGTGGTCCTGTTCTCAATGCAGCCTATCTCACCAAATACTTGGCTCCTGATTTTGAAACCATTCTGGTAGTAGGAGAAAAAGAAGACCATGAACAAAGTGCGGAGTACCTGGCGAGGCAACTGGACATAAAATTTGTTACCATTAAAGGAATGGGGCGCAGCATCAACCCGGCTTCCGATTATTTTGCTTACAGGCAAATGAAGGAGTTGATAAAAGGATTTAAGCCAGATATTGTTCATACCCATTCTGCCAAACCCGGTGCCATTGGCAGGCTTGCAGCTTCGGCTTTAGATGTACCTGCAATAGTTCATACTTTTCATGGGCATGTTTTTCATTCTTATTTCAGTTCTCTAAAATCAAAGTTTTTTATTAATACAGAACGTTACCTGGCAAAAAAAAGTCATGCTATTATAGCTATAAGCGAACAACAGAAAAAAGAACTGGTGCATGATTTTTCTATTGCTCCGGAAAAAAATTTCCATGTTATACCATTGGGCTTTGACCTGGATAAATTCCGGCAAAACCAGGACGAAAAAAGAATAAAATTCCGGCAGGAGTTTTCACTGTCTGATGATGATATAGCTATTGGCATTATCGGGCGTTTGGTACCGGTAAAAAATCATTATTTATTTATTAAAGCTATCAGGCATGTATTATCGAACAGTTCAAAAAAAATAAAAGCATTTATTATTGGTGATGGTGAAACAAGGGCAGATTTGGAAAAGGTAGCAACACATTCAGGAATTGCATTTTCAAAAGAAACAGATGCACAACATCCGCATCCCCTTGTATTTACTTCATGGCGCAGTGATGTTGACTTAATTAATGCAGGTTTAGATATAATTTGCCTTACTTCATTAAATGAAGGCACCCCGGTAAGTTTAATAGAAGCCCAGGCTGCCAATAAACCTGTTGTTTCAACAAAAGTGGGAGGTATAGCAGATATAGTGGTGGAAGGAGAAACAGCTTTGCTGGCAGGTATAGAAGATGCTGATTTATTTTGTGATCATGTTTTGCGATTAGTGGAAGATGATGCATTAAGAAACAGGTTAGGTGCCAATAGCAGCAGTCATGTTTTGCAAAAATTCAGTTACCAGCGTTTAGTAAAAGATGTATCAGAGCTTTATTATGAGTTGCTGGATAAGAAACAATAGGTGAAGAAAGGTTGAGGTTAAGGTTAAGGTTGAGGTTGAGGTTGAGGTTAAGGTTGAGGTTAAGAGGTTTAGCAATAGTTGAATAGTGCTTTATCAATTATTAAACTATCGTTCAACAACGATCAAAGATTATCCGCTGCGAACGCTGCGGTTTACTTATAAATTGTTGAGCAATAGTTGAGCAATAGGGGAGCTGTGGTTTAGCAGTGGTTTAACAATGGTTAAACTCGTTCAACAAGGGAAAAGACTGCTTCGTTCCTCGCAGTGACGTATATAATGATGAGCAATGGTTAAACTAACGTTCATCTATCGTTAGACCATCGTTATGCGTATATTATAAAATTATGCGTATCTTTAAAACAATAAGATTAAAATGAAAAGCAGGCTAAATATTACTATTGACGAAGCTTTGCTGGAAGAAGCTAAAAAATATGCTAACAAGCAACAAACTTCATTATCACAACTGGTAGAAGATTATTTTAAAAAACTAGCCTCTCCCCGTAGAAAAAATATCTTAGACTTAATGGAGGAAATGCCAAAGCCTAAAAGAAACCTGCCTCAGGGGGAATTGAAAAATTTATACTACGAAAGCAGAAAAAAGAAGTATGGCTTTTAAAGTATTCCTGGATGCTAATATTCTCATCGATATTACTTTAAGCAGACCCAAGGCCGAAGCAGCAAGAGCAATTTTACAGGCCGGAATTGATGGGAAAGCTGATTTATATACCACTCCCTCAGTTTTACATATCACAGCTTATTTTACGGCAGCACAATTTAGCAGAAGGCAAACAAAAGAAATTTTATTAACGTTGTTGAATGATGTAAAAGTTATTGATTGCGATCATAATACGGCGTTAATAGCGCTGAGCAACGGTGAAATAGAAGACACAGAAGATGCCTTACAATACTTTACAGCACTAAAAAATAGAATGGATTTTTTTATATCGTCCGATAAAAAATTAAAAAAGGCAGCACTTCCTCAACTTCCGGTTTATAATTCAGATCAGATGTTAGCAGAATTAAACAATTGAGCAAGGTTGAGGTTGAGGAAGAGGTTGAGGATGAGGCTAAGGTTGAGGAAAGGTTAAAAGTTAAGGTTTAAGGGTTAGGCAAAAGAACCGTAATAAAAGAATCTTTGCGGCTCTTTGCGTTGCGGTTTAAATTTTTTTGAACCACAAGGACACGGAAGAACACTAAGAATACACAAAGGTTTTCTTTGCGTTCTTGGCGTTCCTTGCGGTTAAGTTATAAAAGTTTAAGGTTAAGGTTAAGATTGAGTAGTTTAAGGGTTTTCAATATAGATATAAGTTATCAGCTTCCTTATTTTGATAATTGGCATTTTATAATACGTATAATAATTTATAAATTATACGTAAATTTAATTATGGAAACGAAGCTCACTCTTTCAATGGAAAAAAAAATTATAGAGGAAGCAAAGAAATATGCAAGAAAAAGAAATACTTCTTTGTCGGGATTAATTAAAAACTATTTGCTAAATCTTACTCAACCGGAAAAAAAGCAGCAAGATCGGATTACTCCCTTGGTGAAGGATCTTTCGGGAATTGTATCTGAGGATATAGTTAAAGATTTTAAACATCAATATGCAGATCACCTAAAGAAAAAATATAAATAAAGGTGGAAAATGTGTTTGTAGATACGGATGTGATTCTGGACCTTCTGGCAAAACGCCAACCTTATTATGAAGCTTCAGCAATATTATTTTCTTTAGCAGATAAAGGAAAAATAAGAATTGGAGTTTCTTCACTTTCATTTTCTAATCTTCATTATATTCTATCCCGCACATATTCTTCTTCCGAAAGCCGCAGATTATTAAACCGTTTTAAAGTGCTGGTAAAAGTCCTTGCTGTAAATGATAAAATTGTTGAACTTGCTTTAACTTCCCGTTTTGCTGATTTTGAAGATGCCATTCAGTATTATACAGCAATTGAAAATAATTATTCCATGCTTCTGACGCGGAACATCAAAGATTACAAGCATGCTGAAATTGTTATCATGTCTTCTGAGGATTTTATAAAAGGTAGAGGTTGAGGAAGAGGTTGAGGAAGAGGTTGGGGTTGAGGAATAGGTTAAGGTTAGGTTGAGAAGGTTGTGGTTTTGATTGAGTATTAGTTTAGTAGTTGAGCAATAGTTTAGCAGTGGTTGAACAATTGTTTAGCAATAACTCATTTATAAAAAAGACTGCTTCGTTCCTCGCAGTGACGTTTAAAAATAATGATGATCAATTGTTAAACCATCGATCAACAATCGTAATTATTATGTTTTCATTTTTTAAAAAAAAATCTTCCTCAATAACCGACCTCTCCTGGTTGCAAACGGATATGCATTCTCACCTGATACCGGGAATAGACGATGGGTCACCTGACCTGGAAACTTCTGTTGAATTGATAAAAGGTTTTACTGAACTTGGTTATAAAAAGATTATTACCACACCACACATACTTTGGGAAATTTATCCCAACACGCCTGAAATAATTACTGATGGACTTATAAAAGTTCAACAAGCACTAACCGAAGCATCAATAGACATTGAACTGATGGCAGCCGCTGAATATTTTATTGATGAAAATTTTCAGCAACAACTAAAAGATAAAAAACCACTGCTTGCATTAAAAGATAATTTGATTTTAGTTGAATTTTCAATGGTCACCGCTCCTATGGATATACAGGAAGTATTTTTTGAAATGCAGATCCAGGGTTACCAGCCACTTATTGCTCACCCCGAACGATATATTTATTTGAGAAATAAAAAACATTTTTTTGATGACCTCCGCACTGCCGGTTGTATGTTTCAACTGAATATGCTTTCTCTTGCCGGGCATTATGGAAGTTCAGTTAAAGAACTTGCAAATTATCTTCTTAAAAAAGATTACTATGATTATGCAGGCACGGATCTTCACCACCACAATCATTTGTCTGCTCTAAAAAGCTTATCCTCCTCATCACTTTATTCCCGGCTCAAAGATTCCCA
>JACDAZ010000158.1 GCA_013695175.1 Flavisolibacter sp.
ATTCCAGTTCAATTTTCCAGTAACTACGTCAGCTACGGCTTCCACTGCATTCATACTGGTAAAAACAGAAGTAATTTCTTGAGAAGCAAGTTTTATTATTTTTTGCTTCGTTTCATCATTAATAACAGCTTCAGTATTTATAAAAGAAAGGCAATCAATTGCAATATCATTTTCAGCAGCCTGTTGAATGATCTCTACAGGTAATTCACGTGTACTGAGTATTTGTATTTTATGCTTTTGCATTTCTTATATCCTGAACAATTTTAAGAGCAGAAGGTTGTTCTAAGATTTCCATGGCTGCTTTTTTACCCAAATCTTCCGCTTCTGAAATATCTACTGTTTTTTCAATGCTAAATGTTTCTCTTCCATCATTTGAACAAACATTTCCTTTAAAAACAATTTGAGCATAACTCATAACAGCCAATCCACTTACCGGAGTGGAGCATCCTCCTTTTAAACCACTTAAAAAATCTCTTTCAATTTTTACACAAAGTGCTGTTATGGGATGATTTAGTTGATGCGTTGCCTCATACGCCTGCTCATCGTTTTCGCTACACACAACCATAATGGCACCTTGTGCAGGTGCTGGCAACATCCAATCAAGTTCA
The DNA here is from genome assembly GCA_013695175.1 of Flavisolibacter sp. Taxonomy (GTDB): domain Bacteria; phylum Bacteroidota; class Bacteroidia; order Chitinophagales; family Chitinophagaceae; genus Flavisolibacter. Next base: position 609 of record JACDAZ010000158.1, read on the forward strand.
ATAGAATTTTGAGGTCGCAAATTTATTCTCTCCAATCCTGCGGCAGCAAAAATGGCTCCCTGCCAATTACTTTCTTCAAGCTTGCGTAATCGTGTATTTACATTTCCCCTCAAATTTTCAACCTGGTGGTTAGGATACCTGTTTAACCATTGTGCTTTTCTGCGTATAGAAGATGTGGCAATGGTAAATGGTGAATGGTGAGTTGGCAATGGTGAATGGTGAATGGTGAATGATGAATTATTCTGTAACCATTGATGGTTTTTATAATTTAATTCTTCAGTGAGAAGAGATATATCTCCCTTGTAAACAAAAAGATCTTTGTAGGAAGCTCTTTCCAAAACAGCGGCTTCTTTTATTCCTCTTGCAAGCTGTGTTGGTACATCTTTCATTGAATGTACTGCAAGATCTATTCTTCCGGCAAGTAAAGCAGCATCTAAGGATTTTGTAAATATGCCTTGCACACCTAATTCATACAAAGGGGTTACAGTATCTAAATCGCCTTCACTTTTTATGTACACCAATTCTGAGTCTACACCTTTTTCTTTTAAAAGATTTTGAACAGTTGTAGCCTGCCATACAGCCAGTTGGCTGTCCCTTGTACCAATGCGTAATGATTTCATTAATTTCTGGCGGTTATAAAATCGTTCAAAGCTACAATGTATTGGCAACCGCGTTGGTTCTGTATTTTTATTTTACCCGCCAGGTCATTAACTGCCCTCTGAATATATATATCAAGTGTTTGAGGGCATTGTATAGATTGAGTTTGTGTAGGATGTTGATTCAGTTCTTTTAATTTCACTTTGAGGTTTTTAAACACAGGACTGTGTTTTCTCATCTCGCACCATTCTTCAAACTCCTGCATTAAATCAGCAATAATGGCTTTTGCTTTGGGAACTTCTGCCATCCTTGATTTTAATGTTTCGTCTTTCAACTTTGAAAGTTCATCCACATTTACAAAATGAACATTGTCAAGTTGGATGGCATCCTGTGCTACATTGCATGGAATGGAAAGATCAATGATCAGTTTTTGTGATCCTCCGTCAACATGCTCTTTTAATATAATGGGATCTGCAGAATTGGTAGCAACTAAAATGATATCTGCTTTTTTTACTTCTTCCTCTAATTGTTGTAATGAAGCGGATTTTAATCCAAGTTCTGAAGCCAGTTCTGCAGCCTTTCCAGAAGAACGGTTTATTAAAGTAATATTTCTTGTATTCAGATAATCCAACAGGTTTTTGCAGGTGTTCCTTCCAATTTTACCTACACCTAACAGCAGGATATTTTTATCTGAAACATTAAGAATATTCTTTTTTATATATTGAACTGCTGCAAATGAAACAGAAAGAATACCGCCACTCAGTGCAGTATTATTTTTAATGAGCTTGGAAGATTGCAATACTGAATTCACCAGTCTTTCTGTAAAAGCACTAACAAATCCCTCATTTTTTGAAAATTTCACTGCTGCTTTTAGTTGCCCTACAATTTCATAATCTCCTAAAATCTGTGAGTCGAGCCCCGCGCCTACATTAAAAACATGTTCTACGGCATCTGCACCATTTTTTATATAGGCAACAGATTTAAAAGTTTCATAATCACCCACAGTTTCAGAACATAAAAGTTCTATAAGCTGGTGAGCAC
>JACDAZ010000368.1 GCA_013695175.1 Flavisolibacter sp.
ATTTTATCTAACTCTTCAGTTTCAAAGGCATACCCGTTGGCTCTTCAAACTTCAGATAAGTGTCAAAAAAAGGAAACAGTTCTGTATAAATTCTTCCATCGAAACCACCAAGTTTATTTACATGATCACCGATATCTTCCTCTGCAAAATGATTAATCCTATATGCTTCCAGCTTTTTACTAAACTGCAGGGCCGTAGCAGGTATATGTGCAAATTCTTCATTGCGACCCCAATCTATTTTTATGGCTTTTAAACTTTTTAGTTGTTCCAGGTGAGTATCAATCATATTTATCGGAAAGTTAGCTTCCCATTGTTTGATGACTTTGATATTGTAAACAGCACTATCACCAATATAACTAACGGGAAGACTCACCTGCAGAGGCATATTTTTTTCATCAGGTGAATAAGCTCTTGCCATGGTGGTAAGTACTACTGTATAGAAAGTTGCATCATCGGTATTCTCAGGATTATCAAATCCTTGAAAAATATCTGTTTCATTTTTTGCTTTACTAATCCTTTTGAACCCATTGTTCCTGATTGTAAAATTATGTGACCAGTTTAATACAGCAGGACTCATTGCATACACAGCGGCGAACACATCGGAGAAAAGCATACCTATCTTTAATGCGCCATTACCACCCATAGAATGACCCGAAAGCCCCCTGCTGTTTCGCTCAGGTATTGTACGAAAGTTTTTATCTGTATAGGTTACCACATCTTTCCCAATAAAATCAGCCCAGTTGCCGGTGAGGGTTGAATTTGTGTAAAAGCTGCCTTTAAAGCGAGTATCACTATTGGGCAATACCAAAATCATTGGACGAATACGACCTTTATTGATAGCCTCATCCATCAATTTTTTTAAGTCCAGCCATTCAAATAACAGATTATCGTTCGCAGCAAACCCATGCAAGAAATATATAGTGGGATACCGTTCCGTGCTTTCTTCATAACCCGGGGGCAGGTAAACGGATACTTGACGCATAGGATCTTCCCCGCCTTTATTATTTTGAATTGAAGAAGAATGAAATTTTTGTACAAGAATTTTACCTTCTTTATTTTGGCTGTGACTATTGAATGTCAGAAGCAATAAAAAAATGCTTAAAAAAAATTCTTTCATAATTGTTGTTTAATAATCTATTAAATGGGAATAGTTCTATCCGGCTCAATGAATTTCCATTTTTCTGTCATAACTCCACTGTCAACTGCAAATACATTACACCGTCTCATAATCTCAAATGTTTTATTCATTACATCTTCATCTGTTTTTTGCGACATGATCAATTGCTTGCAGGAAGTGTCTTTCATTAAAGTTTCCAACCATTCCTTTCCTGTAGTTGAAACAGACCATTCATCTACATGCACACAATATGGAATTGGTGGGGGCCCTGCAAAGTCTGCTTTGTTTGCATGCATGTGCATGTCGATAATGGGAAGCGGATATGCTGATTTTCCTGATTGTTGAACCTGCTTCTGACTACTCACTTTCTGTTGACTAAAAAGTGCAGATAAAGCAGAGAAGAAAAAGATAATGAATGCTATTATAATTCTCATTAGCTAATTCATTTAAAATTACCACTTCAACACCAGCGGCAAAGTTGGTCGTAAATCTTTTCTCTGCTTTTGTCGTTGATTATCAAACTCCAGTTCAGCATAATTTTCATTAGCCTTTATGAACTTTAGCATAGGTATATTTCTTAAATATTTTTCTTTTTGCGGAATAGCATCTTCGGGACCATAAAAATCTGCTTTCGACAACTTTTTGACACCATTTGAATGTCCAAAAAGAGAAGGTGATTGTTCTTTTTGTTTGTGCACCCATTGATCAAATCCCATATAAGGTGGAATTACAAAAAGATAAGTTGATAGTGTATCATCTTCGTCTGTAATGTCATTAAAAAAACTTCCTTCTTTTGCCCAACTACCTGGTGGTTCTGGTGGTGAAGCTCTATTTGGAATAGGAATGCTATCACCGACTTCCGGTGCACGTCTGAATGCTACTCCAAACGGACTCATAGCATTTCCTGAAAACCAGGTTTTTCGCTTTGACTGATTCAATGCTTTTTCTGATGTATATGAAACTGAATCATCAACATATAGTATTTCCAGGTATGCATTTTCCAGTAGAATTATTCTGGACGATTTGCCTTCACCTGTTATATGGTAAACTTTAGGATTGACAACAAAACCAATATCAGATAATATTTGAATTGCTTCCTTTCCTTTATGAGGTACCATAAAGAAAATATGATCTAAAATAATAGAAGATGTTTCTATTGAAGTATCAGGTGTAACAACTTGCCTGTTGCTTATGCAGGAAAAGAAAATAGTTACCAGATATAATGATAAATATTTCATTGCAGCTTTTATAAATCTGATTTTTTCTTATTTCTCACAGCCAACCTGCGGAAATGTAATGTATTTGTTAGATCTTTTTTCTCCATCTCTTTCCATTGGTTGATTTCCTCGGCTGTTAACTGGCTGGTATAACAGTCCAATGCTGCAAGCTCTTTATTTTCTTCCTCTTCTGAAAATTTTACTTGTACATTAAAATAATTTGAATGAACAGTGTTCAATCCCTGACCAATAGCAGCTTTTAATTTATCAGAATCTTTCTGCAGCCATGAAACATAATAAAGTGGGTACTTCTTCACCCAGCCTTCTCTCAAAATTATTTCCGTAGTAATTGCGCCGATGTGGCGGTGATCACTATGTCCTGTATCACCATCAGGTCCGAATGTTATAATTACATCGGGATTAAGTTCTTCTATCTTTTGCTTAAGTTTTTCAGTTAATTGAGCTGTTTGCTTAAAAAATTCAGGGACACTCGTAGCCATACCCATACCGTCGTGAAAACCTAAAAATACAGGTGGCTCAATACCTAAGTTTTTACAGCCACATGCACTTTCTTTTTGTCTAATCACAGCTAATTCATCTCCAGGTTTATAATGAAATCGTGCGCCATATCTTCCATCAGTAGCAATGACAAGGTATACCTTGTAAGTTTTTGCATATTTAACCA
>JACDAZ010000164.1 GCA_013695175.1 Flavisolibacter sp.
ATTCTACAATCGCATATATTAAAGAAGACAACTTTGGCAATCTTTACTTGATTACTATCAACGACGGTTTCAGAAAAATAATCAGAAATAATTATCCAATAAAATACTTTGGAACTGATAACAAAAAGGATAATTACATTATCAGTATTCTGCCCGAAAAAAACAAGAACAGAATATTAGCAGGCACTTATGGCCAGGGATTACTTGTATTTGATACTCTTCAAAAACTGGTAAAACGGATAAAAACACTTCCTGACGGAAAAGAAGGTTTTTCGGTAAATACAATTATAAAAAATACCAATGGGAATTATATACTTTTTTTATCGGGAGAGAAAAAGGTATTGGTTATGGATAAGGATTTAATTCACATGAAGCTTATAAATATTATCAGTAAGGTTCCTGAAAATAATTCCGGTATAAATTATTTCACTAAACTTTTATTTCAAAATGATAAGGGCGCTTTCATTCATTCTCAAAATCATTTATATAAAGCTAATTTCTTTTCCAATACAATTACAGAACATAAAATTCCAGATATAAATGCTATGAGTGGTTTTCTGTATAATGATGTAATTCTAACTCATACCAATGACAGCCTCTTTGTATTAGATACGGTCAACTTTAAAACTTTAAAAAAAATACCAGTAAAAAATACAGGTGGTGTAAGGTGTTTTGCCACCGATGCAATTGGTAATATTTATCTTGGTTGCAATAAGGGGATTTTTAAATTAGATAAACATTTTAAAGTTTTACAGCATCTTAATAGAGACAATGGTTTACCCGATGAGTGTATTTATGCTATGGCATTTGATGATGAAGGATATTTGTGGTGCAGTACCAACAAGGGTATCCTTAAAATAAGTAAGGATAACAACATTCTGCAATTAAAAAAAGAAGATGGTCTGCAGGAAAATGAATTTAATACAAATGTTGTAGCAAAAACTGAGGACGGTGAAATTTTTTTTGGTGGAGTAAATGGAGCCAGTTCCTTTTATCCGCAATCCATTAGTACAATTGATGACAGAGTAAATGTTTTATTTACGGGAATAAAAATAAATAATAAAGATGCTTTTACTGATACGGCTGCCTGGAATATTGATGATATACATTTACCTTATCATCAAAATTTATTGTCTTTTGATTTTGTAGCTATGGGTAGCAGCAATGCAGGACAGTATGTTTATCAATATAGAATGGATGGAATTGACAAAGAATGGATTCAGAACACCGAGATGCAAACAGTGCGCTATTTTTTACCTCCGGGGAATTACATTTTCCAGGTTTATGCATCACGTTTTTTTGATAAAGATGCAAAACCTCTGAAACAAATTAAAATTACAATAGATTATCCCTTTTGGAAAACATGGTGGTTTTTATCGACAATGGCTTTACTTGTAATTTTAGGATCAGGGTATTCCATAAATCAATATAACAGACGTAAATATGTAAAGAAACTTATGGTATTGGAGAGCGAACAAAAACTACAATCAGAAAGAGAACGCATCTCTCGTGACCTGCATGATAATATTGGAGCTTATGCCAATGCCGTTTTGTACAAAACAGATCTGCTGCAGAAGGAAAAAACAATACCTGTAAGAAATGAACTCATGAAAGATCTGAAGTTTGCATCAAAAGATATCATTAATTCGCTAAGGGAAACAATATGGGCCTTAAAAAAAGAAGAATATACTGCAGAGGAATGCCTTTTGCGAATACGCAATTTTGTACAGGCACTAAGCCGTTATTACCAGCACATTCATTTTACCGTAACAGGAGAAGCCCCCACCTATAAAGTTTTACATTATAGTAAAGCACTTAACCTGATACGTATTATTCAGGAAGCTGTAACTAACTCACTTAAACATTCCGGGGCCTCAAATATTATTATACAGAGTAAAATAATAAATAATAAATGGGAATTAATTGTTTTGGATGATGGTAAAGGGTTTGACTTTAATACCGTAAATGAACAACAAAAAGGAAATGGATTAACTAATATGCAACAAAGAGCAACTGATGCTTCATTTGATGTTTCCATCCAACCGTTACCGGATAAAGGCACACAAATTATTGTTGTTGTTTAGGAGGCTATGGTATCCATAGGGATTATATAATTATCCATTTCTTTGTTTCACATTTATATAAATCTTTAAGAATGTCTGTACGTATAGCAATAGTAGAAGATAAGGCAAGCAACAGGGCTATTTTAAAAGATAAATTAATGAGACATAAAGACTTTGAAGTATGTCTGGTTGCTGCCGACGGAGCTGAGTTTTTAGAAAAAATGAAAGAACTGCCTGAGGATAATCTACCTGCTGTAGTTTTAATGGACCTTGAAATGCCAAACATGGACGGTGTAGACGCCATTGCTGTGGGTTCATGTTTTTATCCATCAATAAAATTTGTAGTGCTCAC
>JACDAZ010000200.1 GCA_013695175.1 Flavisolibacter sp.
TCCGGTACTGGCATAATTGTTTGACAAATATAAAAATCATTACCGGCTGCATCAGAAGCCGCTACTGCAGCAAGCTGAAATTTTATATATGCCCCAATATTTTAAATATGTAGTTATGCTATTGTTACCTCCCTGAGTAGTGGTTACTAATTTATTAGTTATGTTGTAAGTTTTGGCAACATAACCAGTGGCAGGATCACAATAAAGATTTTGTTGCTCACATGCATGCTCTGTAAATGTATATTTTGATCCGCTTGTTTGCCCAATGCCATGTACTTTTTGGTAATGAAAATGAGATGCAATATGTAAAGTATTCCCCTTTTTACGTTGTTTAATGTATAAACAATTTTTCCTGTAACATGAACATATTCGTTATTGCAGTGCATAAACCACCTTATAAAGAAAAAGAGGAAGATGCAGGTTGTTTATTGATCATTGAAATTATTTGGAGCAGCACATCTTATCCAATATTCCATAATGGCAGTTATCGTTTTTTCCATTTCAGCCATTGAACTCTCTTTTACAAAAAATCCCTGCACTGACAAACTATAAGCATCAATAACTGCTTTTTGACTTATAGCAGTTGAGAAGAATAAATAAGGAATACACTTAATTGTTAATTCGGCATCTGTTTTTAATTTTTCTCTTAAGGCAAAACCGGTGAGTTTCGGTAGATTAATATCAGAAAGAATAAGAAATGGTGTTACTTCCTTCCTATTTAAAAAATCAAGAGCATCCTCTCCATCAAAAAAGAAAATGATCTTGTTTGGGTAATTTAATTTCTTAAAAACTTCTTTTAATAATTCCTGATCATCAGGGTCATCTTCGATTATTATAATGGGATTGGTATTATTCACGGGTTTTTTAAAATATCAAATATCAGTTAATTGTCAACATCTGCATCATTTTTTCCTTCTTTTATTGTTTCTGAAGCATCCTTTTCAGTGCCGGAATCAGGTTTTGTTACAGGTTGCAGATTTTTATCTTCTGGCTCATAGCTTAAGTGTACAAAAACAGGAAAATGATCGCTGTTAACACTGCTTAGTCTTTCCATTTTAATAAGTTTAAAATGGTTGCTGTGAAAAATATGATCCAATGGCCAACGGAATATGGGGACTTTAGCATGGTAAGTATTATAAAAACCCCTTCCGCGACGAGGGTCCAGTAGCCCGCTTACTTCCTGGAACAATTCTGTGTTTTCAGACCAGGCAACATCATTTAAATCGCCGGCAACAATCACAGGACCTCCATCTTTTTTAGCTTCTCTTCCTACCATAATTATTTCTGCATCCCTTTCCTTGCTGTCGCTGCTTTCACCCGGAACAGGAGGACGAGGATGTACAATAAACAAAGTTATCCATTCGCCATTTTTTAATTGCACTTTAGTATAAATAGATGGTATGTCCGGCTCAATTAAATAACGTACCATGGATTGAGCCAGCGGCATACGGGAATAGAGGTGCATTCCATATAAATTATCTAACGGAACTTTTACAGAAAATGGATAATTCTTTTCAATAATGCTTAATTGCTGCTGCCATATACTGTCAGTTTCAGTAGTTATTAATATATCAGGATTGTAAGTTTTTACTTTTTCTATCAGGAGGTGATATTCTGTATTAGTTTTTAATACATTACAGATAAGCAAACTAACAGCTCCTGAGTTAGTTTCAGCTGCTGCCGTTAGTACTGTTTTCTTCGCAAAAGGAGTATAGGGCCAGGCTTTGTAAGCTTGTACAATTATTATAAAAGATAAGATACCTGCAAACAACCAGTGCATTGCAGTACGTTTAAAATAAAATATGAAAAACCAAATCAGCGTAATAACTGCAATTACAAAAGTTTGCAGGCGTGGGTAATCAAAAATGCGTATGTACCATTCTTTGGAAGAAGACAATGGTATAAGTGTTGCTAAGAATGCCAACAGGGTAAATAAACCAAAAACAACCACGCCAATAGAATATCGTAAACGTTCGTACAAAATAAAGGTTTAATTTCAAAAATGTGGTAATATACTATCTAATTAAGTTATACTTTCAGAAATGTTATTATTAGGAATTGATCTTGGAACTTCTTCCATTAAGGTTTCTGTTGTAGATGCAGAAACACATAATTGTATTGCCTCAGCACAATTCCCCGAAACAGAAGCAGAAATCATAGCATCACAACCTGGTTGGGCTGAACAAAGTCCTGAGCTGTGGTGGGAACATACAAAGCAGGCAATCTTGAAATGCAATTCAGGTGGAGGTTATAATCCAAAAGATATTGCCGCTATTGGCATTGCTTACCAGATGCACGGACTGGTTGTAGTTGACGGTGAACAAAAAGTATTGCGAAACTCTATTATCTGGTGCGATGGCCGTGCAGTTTCTTTAGGACAAAAGGCTTTTGAAAAAATTGGAAAAGAAAAATCGCTTTCGCATTTATTAAACTCACCTGGAAATTTTACTGCATCAAAACTGGCATGGGTAAAAGAAAATGAACCTGCAATCTATGAGAAAATAGATAAAGTTCTTCTGCCGGGTGATTTTCTTTCTATGAAATTTACCGGTGAAATTACAACTACAATATCTGCATTATCTGAGGGTATATTCTGGGATTTTAAAACCAATGCTATTTCGGAAGATGTTATGAAGTTTTATGAAATTAACCAAATGCTATTACCCAATATTAAACCACTCTTTTCAAATCATGGTCATTTATCAAAGGAAGTTGCTGCAAGACTATCATTAACTGCGGGTATACCTGTTAGTTATAAAGCTGGTGATCAACCCAACAATGCTTTTTCATTAAATGTTTTAAACCCCGGTGAGGTTGCAGCTACGGCTGGTACTTCGGGTGTTATTTATGCTATAAGTGATGCATTGGTTTACGATAACCAATCAAGAATCAACAGCTTTGCGCATGTGAATCATAATAGTTATTCTTCAACAAACAGCTCCGGAAGCGATACAAGAATCGGTGTGTTATTATGCATAAACGGTGTTGGTATCTGCAACAGGTGGGTGAAAAATTTAATAGCAGCTCAACATAGTTATGATAGTTTAAATCTTGCTGCATCCCATATACCAGCTGGTTCTGATGGCTTGATGATGTTACCGTTTGGTAATGGTGCTGAGCGTATGTTGAATAATAAAATGGTAGGAGCTCATATTCATAATCTTGACTACAACATACATACTGCCGAACATTTGGCACGTGCAGCGCAGGAAGGAATAGCCTATGCATTTAGATATGGGTTGGACATTATGAGAGAAAATAGTATTAATCCATCAGTTATAAGGGCTGGAAGAGCAAATATGTTTCTTAGTGATGTTTTTGCGCAATCGTTTGTAAATATTACCGGAGTTCCTGTGGAATTGTACCAAACTGATGGAAGCATAGGTGCTGCTTTGGGTGCCGGTGTAGGCATTGGTCATTATACAAATCCCGAATCTGCTTTTGCAAAAAAAGTTCCTTTAAAATTAATTTCACCACAAAATAAATCCACATATAATAGTCTGTATGAAGAGTGGAATAAAGTTCTTCAATCGCATTTAAATTTTAATAATTAACATCAGAAATTAAAAAATAAACTAAAACAATGGCTGAATATTTTAAAAACATCAACCAGGTAAAATTTGAAGGAGTAGAAAGTGATAATCCGTTTGCTTTTCGCTGGTACGATGAAAATAAAAACATTGCAGGAAAAACATTAAAGGATCATTTCAAATTTGCATGTGCTTATTGGCATTCATTCAATAATACAGGTACCGATCCGTTTGGAGGACCAACACATATTTTTCCCTGGGATGCTCCAAAGGATCCAATAGAGAGAGCCAAAGCTAAAATGGATGCAGCCTTTGAATTTATTACAAAAATGACCCTGCCTTATTATTGTTTTCATGATGTAGATGTTGTTGATTATACCGATGACATATCAGATAATGAAAAACGCCTGCAAAAAATGGTGGAATATGCAAAGCAAAAGCAGGCAGAAACAGGAGTTAAATTATTGTGGGGTACGGCAAATTTATTTTCTCATAAAAGATACATGAATGGCGCGGCAACAAATCCGGATTTTAATGTAGTGGCACATGCAGGTGCACAGGTAAAAGCAGCATTGGATGCAACAATAGAATTGGGAGGTGAAAATTATGTTTTTTGGGGTGGAAGAGAAGGTTATATGAGTTTGTTGAACACCAATATGAAAAGAGAAAAGGAACATCTTGCCAAATTTTTGCATACTGCAAAAGACTATGCAAGAAAAAATGGATTTAAAGGAACTTTTTTTATTGAACCAAAACCTGCAGAGCCATCCAAACATCAATATGATTTTGATTGCGAAACTGTAATAGGTTTTTTACGTCAGTATGATTTAATTGATGACTTTAAAATAAATATTGAAGTCAATCATGCTACGCTTGCCGGTCACACCTTTACACACGAAATACAGGTTTCTGCAGATGCGGGTGTGTTAGGTTCTATTGATGCCAATCGCGGTGATTATCAAAATGGGTGGGATACAGATCAATTTCCAAATGATCTGAATGAATTAACAGAAGCCATGCTTATCTTTTTAGAAGCAGGCGGCTTACAGGGTGGTGGTGTAAATTTCGATGCTAAAATCCGTCGAAATTCCACAGATCCTGCAGATCTGTTTTATGCTCATATTGGCGGTATGGATGTTTTTGCAAGAGCATTAATAACTGCCGATACTATTCTTCAAAAATCTGAATTCAGAAAGTTTCGGGAAGAGCGTTATTCATCATTTGATTCCGGTAAAGGAAAAGAGTTTGAAAACGGAAAATTAAGTTTAGAAGACTTAAGGCAACATGCTACTGAAAATGGTGAGCCTGAAGTGAGAAGTGGAAGACAGGAATGGTTGGAAAATATGATTAACAGGTACCTATAATTTTTTTAGATTTTAAAAATTTAATACAAAAAACACGTTATAAAACACTTCACTTCAAACGTTAGACCGGATTGTTTTAAGTGGTTTTTTTAATACTGATGATCTGAAAAATAAAACTATCCAGGTTACAGTGCCATTGGAGGATTAAGAGACTGGCAGAATTAAGAGGATTAGAATTGAGGATTATGAGATCTTATTAACGATCTAACATTTTTTTGGCTATTTCATCAAACATTTTCCGGAACATTGAAAAAATTAATGCTTGGTTTTCCTTCTATGATATCAGGAAACAAAAGTGTTCACAACAAAGAAAATATTTCATAAACATCGTGAAATAATAAGAAACAGCAGGGCGACGGGAATGTTGTTTTAAAAGTAAAAAAGATGAAACAATTAATTCTTATTTGCCTGTTATTCTTTGGATTGCACGCAAATGCGCAAATTGTAGTAAGGTTAGCAGATTATGCAAAAGGAGATGGTACGGATGAAACTGTAAAAATTCAATCTGCACTGGATGCAGGAAAGGGAAATCCTGTTATTGTTATTCCAGAAAAAGGAAAAACTTATTATTTCAGTTCAATACGTATTCGTTACTCCAATGTTCATATTCAGGGTGATGGCAGTTCAACATTTAAGACGCATCCGGCTGCACCACAAATTGCTTCTGCATCGTATTTTAAAATACAACCAACAAGAAGATTTACTGATACAGCAACAATTGTTGTTAAAGAAGGTTCTTACACATTTACATATCCAAAATCATCAAGTTTAAGGGTTGGTGAAATACTTTTCGTGGCCGGAGGTAGATATTTCGCCTTTGGAAAAAAACCTGTAAGTACACAAGACGGATGGTATTCAAGAGTGTCTAAAATTGTAGGTAATACTGTTACTATGGAAATGCCAGCTAAACGATCTTTTACCTCTCTTAAAATACACCAGTACAATCTTATTGAGAACGTAAAAATTTCTCAAATGCGATTTGATTTTAAAAACAGAACAAACGGTTATGGTGTTTCTTTTATGACTGTATCACGATGTCGCATTGATTCATCTGTAATTGAAGGAACCCCTACAAGTAGTCCTTCATTAAGGGTAGGATTACAGTTACATGGTGTTGAGGTTACTGCATATAAAACAAGAGTAATAGGTGGGCTGCTTACCAATAAAATTGTTAGTGGTGTTGGGTATGGCATTAATCCTTCAGGTCAAAATATAACTGTATCACATTGTTATGTGGAAGGGTGGAAAACAAGAATTTGTGGTGCAACCAGGGAATATTTTTCAAGTGGTACAAAATATTTATATGATACTGTTGTTTCAGCGGGTGGTAGTGGTGCCGGATTAGACTTTCATCCTAATATGAGCGGTGTAATGATTGGAAATGTCATTCGATCCAATGAAGGCGATCATTCAATAAACATAAGAAGCGACAGTGCAGAAGTTTCAAACAATGACATTTTACACAGGAATTATAACAGACCCGGTGTGGTACGTGCAATTTATATTTTTGAAACTGCAAAAAAAGACGTGCTGATAAAGAACAATAAAATTGTTGTTGAATCATCACCAGGCCACAACCTTTATTCGGTAATGCTATCAGGCAATAATGATGCAGGCTCCTGGGCGAATATAAAAATTATAAATAACCTGCTTGGTGCAAAAGTAGTTGTAAAGGGTAATGTATCAGGTCACATAGAAATCACAGGAAACTATCTAACAACACCAGATGACTATTATGCTAATATTGATTTAAGTGGCGTCACCAGCCTTATGAGAACCGGAACATATTCCATAAACGATAACGTCTTTATAAACAAATATGCAAATGCTTATAATTTTTCTGTAAGAACACCATCAAGTTCCAAAAATCTTGCTGCGAATACAACTAAAGGTAGTGTTGTGAATAATAAAACTTACCTCACAAATTGCCTCAATAAAAATGAGCAGTACAGGATTTTAAATAAGGGTAATTCAGTAGCTGGTAATAAAATAGTTGATTGTCGCACTCCGCCTATTGCGCCTCGGTTTGATCGTTGATATTGCAATGTCATTAGAAGTAAAACAGATTTATATATTTTAGAGCTTAATCTGGTTTAGTAGAAGTAAATTAAAAAGCATCTAAAGTCTTTCAATTCTAAATGCTTGAATTCTATTTGACCTTTCAGGCTTTAACCTAAAAACCACCAGACTGAAGTCGGGCAGCTGGTAAATGTGAAATAATAAAATTTTTTAAAGGCGTATCCAGTACTTCATACTTAATCAATTTTCCATTCACTGTGAAATGTAATAAACATGAGTATTTTCCAATTAATTTTTTCTTTGTTTTTTCAATTTCATATAAATCTGTGATAGGAATTATCTTCTTCTTTGATTTAAAAAAAACATTATTATAGCCAATTTCAATATCATTTCCTCTTAGATGATAGGAATGAATAAATTTTTTTCTATTTAATAATAAAAGAATAATAAAGGCTAAAACCAGTAATATTATATAAACTGCATTTAATAATATATCATTAAAAGAACCAATTGCAAAAGCCCCTATTAATATTAGCAGAGGAAAAAGATAATTTATGAAAAATATTAAACGTTTGATTGACCTTATTCTTTGCATATTAATAAGATTATTTTGACATTTTTTACTTAAGAATAAATTTAACGTTAACCAGTCCAATCACTTTTATTTTTTGAAATTCAATTTTTGGAGGTTGTTCTTTTTGCCCAAATTTAGCAGAATATCCTACTACTACAACTTCCTGCAAATCATTTTGGTATCTGTTTGTAATATTCATACTAACGTTTTCAGCATCCGTTATGTGAATAGCAGAACCAACATTTTGATTTAAAGGTCTCACTAACGATATGGCCTTCCTTTTTGCATCTTCTACAGCCCTGGTTCTCATGATTGTTTTTAAAATTTCTAAATCCGAATAATTAACTCTATCATTGAACTATTAGAAATCTCTAATTCCTCCAGTTTAAGAAATACATTAGTTGCTGTAACAGCATCAGTAACTTTTAATATATACTGCTTTGATTTTATTACATCTTTACCTCTGAGAATATGAAATTTAAAATTGCTTCCAATATCCTTCGTTGTAAGATCTTTTTCAACATCTATCCCAAGCGATTCAAGAGCTCGTATCATTTTAGATTCTTGTTCCTCAACTGATATTCTATTTCTAGTGTCCTTCTCTGAAATAATAATTTTAATGAATATTTCATCTGGTGTAACTAAACTATCTGCACTACCACTTACTTCAATATAAGGTTGATCAATAAAATTTTTATTCTGAGCTTTTGATAAAAAGAAAAAGCAAATAAATAAAAATAACAATTTCAGTTTCTTCATTAATGGGGGTTGATCTTGAATAATTTTTTTTTGTTAATCCTATATCTTATCTAACGTTTAATACATTCTACTTAAAAAATAATCAGTATTTTTTATGGTTTTTTAGTATTTCAGCAACTTTAGCTTGTCCTGATAATCTTGCTAAAACTTCTGGTGTATTTCCTTCATCATTTTTTAAATCTGTTTTAGCTCCTTTTGATAACAGGTATTTTACCACATCAACAAACCCATGTTTAGCAGCTTCTCCCAATGGACTATCTCCCTCCTTATCCTGGATATTAACATCAGCACCATTTTGAACCAGGATCTTGACTATTTCTAAATGTCCCTTACTTGCTGCATGTTCCAATGGAGTGGCACCATCGTTTCCTCTTGTGTCAACTTCACTTCCTTTTGAAATAAAATATTTTACAATATCTGCTCTTCCATTACGGGATGCTATTCTAAGAGGAGTAAAACCTTGTTGGCTTCTTTCATGTATATCAGCTCCTTTTTCAACAAGAAGTTGAGTGATTTTTAGTAATCCTTCCTGTGCAGTAATTTCAAGTAATCCTACATTTTCATCTTTATTTTTGTATTTCTGCTTGGGATCAGCTCCATTTTTAAGCAGCAGTTTCACCATTTCAGTATCATTATTCCATATAGCGTTCCATAATGGAAATTGCCCATTTTCAATGGGAGCATTTACATTTTTACCTTCTTTAACAAATTGTTCAACAGCTTTATAATTTTTTGCTTCTATCGCATCAATAATATTTTGAGCAAAAAGAAATGGAGAAATAGTTAATAATAAAAAGAGTGTAAAAAATAGTTTTTTCACTGTTATTGTTTTGGTGTTATATAATTAATTCTAAGTGATTTATTAATCCTGGACAATATATAACATCAATTGTAATAGTTATAATTATTGTACATTATTTTAAAATAATAACCAATATGTAAAAAGAAATATTATATTAGCTGCACCAAAACTATCTTATGAAAAAAGCCCCTGTTTCTTTCTTTGTAGTTTTATTTATATTATTAAGCGCTTCATTTACATCTAAAGCAAATAACAGTTCAAGTTCTCTTTATAAAAGTTTGACAGATACATTACCTCATACAGATAAAGAGGAAATCATTTTTCAAAAAGTAGAAGTAGAAGCAGGTTTTCCTGGTGGTGAGGATGGATGGAGAACATTTCTTCAAAATAATTTAAGAGCCGAAACACCCATTAAAAGGAAAGCACCGATAGGTCAATATATGGTAGTAGTGCAATTTATAGTAGATAGGCAAGGTAAAGTATCAGATATTACCGCACTTACCAATCATGGATTTGGAATGGAAAGTGAAGTGATAAGAGCTTTAAAACATTCCCCTAAATGGATGCCTGCTATACTTGACGGACGTAAAGTAAAAGCTTACCGTAAACAACCTATAACGTTTGTTGTTACAGATAAGTAAAGATGAACTTTACTAAATAATGTTATCATTAATTACACATGAAAATTGGCATCCCTAAAATACATCGCAAAAAAACCTTGTAAGGTTGATATCTATAATTATCACTAAGACTTTTTATTTAAAACCAAATGCTTATGAAAACTTTAAAATCAAAAAATGGTAATGCGTTAATTGTACTAACGGTTACACTATTCACTCTTTCAAGTTGCTTAACATCGGCAAAACTGGATAAGTTTGTTGCTGCTCAATACAATAATGAATTGCCAAAGCTAAACAAGAAGAAAAAAACTGATATAGAGGTAAACTCTCCTTCTTTAAAAGATAACCCCTTAATTTCAATGACAATTCATAAGACAGATAAATTTTTGCCACTACTGGTTTATTGGAAATACGACCACAGGCAAAGCTGTTCTTTGAATCCATCCATTCCAATTACAAATTTCTCCAACGCCATAAACTCCATGGCAACAAAAAATCTAAGTGAAAAACTTCAGGGAAAAAAATTAGAACTAACGGTGCAGGAAGCTCCCACCAATTTTTCAATTGTTGCTAAAGAAAATATGATTTGGCTGGTGTACGCTTACAGTTGGTCAAAAATTTATATAGAGCCAGACTTTAAAGACCTGGTTGTTTCTTATACATTGATGGACGCTAATACAGCCGTAAAAACAGGAACAATTACCATAAAAAACACGGATAAACATAAAGGCCTTCGCTATTTCCAATCGTGGAAATCAGCTACTTCAGAATATCTTTCTGCATACAATTCAAATTTTACAAACATGACCAAATCCTTTGTTACGCAACTGACCCACGAACTTTAAATGTACATGACAGGAGTGTAAAAAAATAGTTACAAAGACTCAATATCCGGAGCCTCTGTGACCCCGTCAGGATTATTTCATGATCCTATTCGCATTGCCTTACTCAAAGTCCCTTTTTTAGCTATCGCTGAAAAGGCTTTTTATTTATCCGCATCAGCAAGCAAGCTAGCATGCTCCTAAATAAAAATCCCCATTGACTGCGTCAACAGGGAATTTTGTGACCCCGTCAGGATTCAAACCTGAAACCTTCCCGACTGAAGTCGGGATGCTCTATTCAAATGATAATAGCATAAAAAAAGGCTTCATTTCTGAAACCTTTGTGACCCCGTCAGGATTCAAACCTGAAACCTTCCCGACTGAAGTCGGGATGCTCTATTCAAATGATAATAGCATAAAAAAAGGCTTCATTTCTGAAACCTTTGTGACCCCGTCAGGATTCA
>JACDAZ010000203.1 GCA_013695175.1 Flavisolibacter sp.
ATTGCTACAAAGCTGCTGCCCCTCGACTTGCATGTATTAAGCCTGCCGCTAGCGTTCATCCTGAGCCAGGATCAAACTCTCCATTGTAAATGAGTTTTGATACTGACTATTAAAATTCTCAAAAAGAGTAAATTAACGAGTCAAAATCGAATAATTATCGCTTGACTTACCTATTTGTGTCTCGTCTAAGACGAGACGTGCTGTTGCTTCCAAACTTTCAAAGATCTTTTAGCTTTATTTTGCTACCGTTTTTTAAAACGAGTGCAAATGTACAAGCTTTTTTATTTCTACCAAAATTAATCTCCTGTTTTTCAGATATTTAACATCTGACCGGAAAATTATTTTTAGGGTAAAACCACTGTTGTAAAAAAGAACTGTTATCGATTTTTTTAGCGGACTGCAAAGATACGTTGACTTTGCTATCCAATCCAAATTTTTGAAGCTTATAATTCACAACAATCTGTGAAGAAAATTTTTTAAAAAAAGCTTCCAAAAAATAAAGAAAAATGTATTCTACAATTTGATTGTCAGCAATTTATTTAAAAACAAATCACCATCAATAACCAATTGTTTCAAAAAGCGGATGCAAAGATATGCATACCTGAAATACCAGCCAATTTATTTGGAGATTATAACTCATAAAATTCTGCAAAATGACAATTTATTCCTTCATTCAAATCAATTTCAAAAAGCGGCTGCAAAAGTAACTGCAACAGCAATAGTTGCCAAATTAATAGAGTATATATCTTTTAATTTCTCGTGAAACACAGGCCTATATTGAAAAATAATTTTCAGGAAATTCTACAGCAGTTAAAAAAAGTCCTTTGGCAGGCACAGCATACATTGCATTTTGATCATTGTTTGCAGTAAAATATTTATTTAAATCATCTATAGAAATTTTGCCCCTCCCTATTTGTAACATTGTACCTGTAAGCAAACGAACCATGCCACGCAAAAACCTGTTACCTTTTATATTATATACAAGCTGGTTTTCCCTTTGCTGCCAAAAGCTTTCAAAAATCCTGCAATTAAAATTTTTTACCTGGCTATTTGTTTTACTAAAAAAACTAAAATCAGTTTGATATTTTATAATTGCTGCAGCTTCCTCCAATAAATTATAATTCATTGTATAAGGAAAATGATAAGCCTTGTCAATTAAAAAAGGATCCTTAAATGTGTATATATAATAACTGTAACTCCTGCTGATTGCATCAAAACGGCAATGCGAAGATTCTGGTACTTCCCTTATAGATTTAATAACTATATCCAGAGGTAAAACAGCATTTAATTTATATAATAACTGAGGATGCAGTGATTCATGAAAATCAAAATGAAAAAAATTTTGTAACGCATGTACACCACTATCTGTACGCGATGAACCAGTTAATTTAATACCGGCTTTTTCATTTTCCATATCTCCTTCAATAAAATAATCATTACCAGAATTTATAATAATGCTGATTGCTTTTTCAATTTCAAACTGTATTGTTGGAGCATTTTGCTGTATTTGGAAACCACTGTAGTTGGTTCCTTTATAAGCCACTTCTAAAAAGTAACGTGACATGCAATTAGATTAATCCCCAATTAAAGCTTTAAATCGCTTTTGGTAATATTCATCCTTAAGTTCATTTTGCAGATCCGCAAATTGCCATTGATCAACTACATGATTATGTGCTGCATCAAAAAACTGGTACTTACCTGCAGGAGATAAAAATAAGTAACTTAAATTTTTTATTTGTTCAGATGTAAAACACTTAGATCTAAAGATTTTTTTTGCTTCATCAACCATAGCATCGTCAGAAGTTTTTGCTGCCATATTACGACGAAGTTTCATGAAATCATTATCACTGGCAAATGCTGCACATAAAGGCCGTCCATTAACTGTAGCAGGCGCTGTTTCTTTTGGTTCCGATTTTTTTAATCTTTCAAGTAAACCTTTACCGCTTTCTTTTTTCTGAGGGTTTTCCGGTGTATCTACTATTTCTACTGTAGTTGTGGATTCTTGTTTTTCTATTGAAATATCACCGGCTTTTTCACTCGCACTATTTTCCTTTTCTGATTTAGACAATTTAGCCAATAAACCTTTTTTTTCTTTTTTTGTTTGTTCTTCAGCAATATTATCCTCAGCTTTAATTACAGATTCCTGAATTATATCTTCTGTAATTACAGCCGGTTGTTTTACTTCTTCTGCAAATACAATTTTTGGGTTTGGTATCAATAACCTGATAGTATCAACAATACCTCCAACATCATCTAAATACACCAATCCAAAACCTTCAGTAGTTGAACTTTCTGATCTTTTAGTAACTATAGATTTTTTAAATAATTCCATGCCTGAATCTGTTTGCTCATTGTATGCAATTGATTCAGGAACAATAGCTGCCACTGCTGTTTCAGCATTTGAAGATTTAGGCTCATCCTTCTCCACCGGTACAATTGTTGTTTCAGATTTAGAAGTGGCTGTTTGTTCCGGTTTTCTTTCTTCAACAATTGGTGCTTTTATTTCAGTTTCAACATGAACAGCAAGAGTCTTTGTTGTATCAATTGTATTAACAGGCGGTGGTGCTATAGCAACTATAGTATCATAAGTTTTAATCATCACTTCTTCCTTTTTTTCTTCTTTTACAACTGGTGCTTCTATTTTTTTAGTAACTACTGTTGTTAAGATAGATTCATCATCTGCTGCTTTAGATAATAACTGTGTAAAAGAATCTGTTTTTTTTACGCTATGTTGAACTGTACCCACATCCTTTACAGGACGATAAACAGCTAAAGACTGAAGATCAAACAAACTAATTCCTTCTTCAAAGTTTTTGATTAATAATCCTCTGTCGGTATTGGTTATTTCAACTGAAAAATTTGTCTCAGGGCTTTTTTGATTAGCAAAACCAAGATTAAAACGGTATGTATTTTCTTTAAGGTCGGGAATAATTAAATATCCTGTAGAAGAAGAGCTGTAAATCTTATCTGCCATTTTTACAAAAAATGGCTGGTTATTTTCTGATTGAAGGAAGATAAAATATACTTTTTGTGCATGGGCTCCTGTAGAAATTAAAAGAACTATTGCAGCAAACAGGAAGTTTTTCATGTATTCAAAATTATGAAATTTAAAAGCATATGTGTTACTGCTCAACCATCAACAGAAATAAAGCCTTGTTAAGAATACACCCACCTATAAAACTCTAAAACTTAAAAAAGAAGCAATTATTGTATCAAATTACCATTTACCCCCGGCACCGCCACCGCCAAAACCACCACCGCCAAAGCCACCAAATCCACCACCACCAAAACCTCCACCACCTTTGCCACCAAATCCACCACCACCAAAACTACCGGGAAAGAAAACCGGACCGCCCCAACCCCTGTAGCCTCTACGAGACATCATTCCACCACCTTTTTTGCCACCACCACCACCAAAAATCCGCATAAGTATCCAAATAATAAAAAATGCTATCATTATTTTACTTATGCTAATATCACCTCCATCATTTCCTCTTCTTTCGGGAGCCCTGTACTCACCAGCAGCAGCTTGTATCAAGGCATCAGTTGCCTGGTCAAAAGCCCTGTAGTAATTTTCATTTCTAAGATTAGGAATTAAAAAATTCTGAAGAATATTATTTGCTGTAATATCCGGAATAGCACCTTCAAGACCATATCCTACAGCTATAAAGGCATCCCTGTTGCCTGTACCACCGCCTGTTGAAACCAGTATAACAACTCCATTATTAAATTGTCCGCCGCCTACACCCCACTGGCGTCCTAATTCTGTTGCTACTTCTACAGCCTCATAATCTTCAAGAGATTGAAGAATGACAATTGCTATTTGAGATGATGTGCTGTCATCATATGCTACCAGTTTACTTTCAAGTGCCTGTCTTTGTTCGGCTGTAAGTAAACCGGCAAAATCATTTACCAGCCTGGGTGGGGTGGGTTTAGGTGGAATTACTTTATTAATTCCCTGTGAATAGGCAAATAATGTAAATAAAACTAAGCTTAGAAGAACCAGTAACCGCTTCAAATTCATTAACCAAAAATAATTTCGTCCGGAAGTTCATTTTTATCTGTTCCCTGATCGTATGGAAAATAATAATGTAACGCTTCTCCTATATCAGCAATACATAATACCATTCCTTCAGCTAAATGATGTTTTTTAAAATAAAGCAACATTTTTTCAATTTCATCTCTCCAGTATTTTGACCCTACTTTTTCATGAATTCCCTTATCACCATATATAGCTGCCTGCCTGTCATGTATTGCTACATAAACAAGTACTCCATTATTGTCCCTGGTACAATCCATTTTCAAATTATAAAAAAGCTCCCTTGCCCTGTCAAGAGGATCTACATAACTGCACTTGCTTTCAATGTAAATCCTTACTTCACCGCTTGTACGCATTTCAGCCTGCCGGATTGCTTCTACAATCTGATCCCGCTCTTCGGAAGTAAAAAATTCCTTTTCATTTTGCCAGGGAAATAATTTCACTTCTACCTAGTTGTTGTATCAAAATTTACAGATGGACGTTGCTGTTCTTCAAAATCAACTGTTGGAGCATTTTGAGTACCGGCATCGGCTGTAAATCCTTCACGAACTCTGAAACCCATTATTCCAGCAAAAATATTTGTAGGAAAACGGCGTACAGAAGAATTATAATCTTGCACTGCTCCATTAAAGTCGTTCCTGGCAACAGCTATCCTGTTTTCTGTTCCTTCCAATTGGGTTTGTAAATTTCTAAAAGCATCATTAGCCCTAAGGTTTGGATATTGCTCAACAGTAACCAATAGACGGCTTAATGAGCTGCTTAACTGTCCCTGTGCCTGCTGAAATCTTTGAATATTTTCAGGAGTTAAATTTTCAGGACTGATCTGTGTAGATGTTGCCCTTGCTCTTGCATTGATTACATCATTTAATGTACCTCGTTCAAAAGCGGCTTCTCCCCTGACGGTATTTACCAGGTTTGGAATCAGATCTGCACGCCTCTGGTATTGCGATTGCACATTATTCCATACCTTTTTTACATTCTCATCTTTCTGTACTAATGTATTGTATTGGCCACATCCCATAAATAACAGAACTACCAGAATTCCGAGGATAATGATCAAAGGCATTGATAAACCTCTCATATTGATTTTTGTTTTAAGAACTTAAAATTAATTGATTGCTACGAAGTTGAATTAATAAAGATTATATATAAATGACTAATTCGAATGATATTACTTTGTAATTGCTGCTATACCCGGTAACTCTTTGCCTTCAAAAAACTCCAGCATAGCGCCACCACCGGTTGATACATAACTTACTTTATCAGCATAATTAAATTTATTAACTGCAGCTACACTATCACCGCCCCCGACTAAACTATAAGCTCCATTTTCCGTTGCTTCAGCAATAGCTTTTGCAATAGCTTTTGTACCATTCTGAAATTTTTCCATTTCAAAAACACCCATGGGACCATTCCATAATATGGTCTTAGAATCATGAATGACTTTAGTGAATGTTTCGCAAGCCAATGCACCAATATCCAATCCCATCCAATCATCAGGAATAGTATTGCTCAACGCAGAAGATACAGATGCATCTTCAGAAAATTTATCTGCAATAATTGAATCTGTCGGCAAATGAATTCGTACACCTTTTTCAGCTGCTTTTTTTAATAATTCGGATGCCGTATCTATTCTATCTTCTTCAACCAGCGAATTTCCAATTTTACCTCCACAGGCTCTTTCAAAAGTATAAGCCATACCACCTCCTATAATAATATTGTCAGCACGATCCAGTAAATTTTCAATAATTAAAATTTTGTCTGAAACTTTTGCTCCACCTATAATAGCAGTGAATGGCTTTTCTGCTTCACGTAATATTTTTTCAGCTGCTTTTATTTCGCTTTCCATTACTAAACCAAACATCTTTTCTTCCGGTGCAAAATATTGCGCTATAACAGCTGTTGATGCATGAGCCCTGTGGGCAGTACCAAAAGCATCATTTACATAAACATCTCCTAGTGCTGCCAGTTTTTTTGCAAATGCTTCATCACCTTTTTCTTCTTCTTTATAAAACCGAAGGTTTTCCAGCAAAAGCACCTCACCCGGTTTTAAATTTTTAGCTTTGGCTACAGCTTCATCTCCAATACAGTCAGCTGTAAAATCAACCTTTGTTCCCAATAAAGAACTTATATGCTCAACGAGGTGTTTTAATGAATATTTTTCAGCAGGACCCTCTTTTGGTCTTCCAAAATGAGACATTAAAATGACAGATCCACCATCATCTAATACCTTTTTAATTGTTGGTATTGTTGCTGTAATTCTATTGTCATCAGTTATTTGATATTTTTCATCTAAGGGTACATTAAAATCTACTCTTATTAATGCTTTTTTACCGGAGAAATTATAAGAAGAAAATTTTGACATGCTTTCTTTATTTAGAGTAAAAAAAGGCTTCCTCTGCGAAAGCCTTAAAAAATATCAATAATAAATAAATTAAAACAATTCTATGATCATTTTATCAGCTTCGCAAAGTAGTGAACAGTACGTACCAGTTGAGAAACATAACTCATTTCATTATCGTACCAGCT
>JACDAZ010000235.1 GCA_013695175.1 Flavisolibacter sp.
ATACTACACCAACTTATCAGTCAACCGGTGCTCTTGTAGTTAAGGAAGATAATTCTGCTACAGGAGGAATGGGATCAAATGATAGATTCCAGCAGATGTTTGTAATGGATAATGCTATTAACGTAAAGAACGAAATTGAAATTATAAAGTCACGACAGCTGATGAAAAGAATCGTGCATGATCTCAATCTTAATTATAATTATTATGCTCAGGGAAAAATAAAAGAATCAAATATTTATGGGGCAAGTCCTTTTGAAATTGAAACATTCGAAATTGCTGATTCAAATTCCACTTTTCAATGGAAGATTGTTATAAATGATGAAAAAAGTTTTCGGGTTAATGATGAAAAAAAATTGTTGGCATTTGGGCAGGTTTTTGAAAATGATCATGGGACATTTCGTTTATTGCGGAACACTAATACTACTTTAAATGATGAATATAGAATTGAGTGGCTGCCCACAGAAAATGTTGTTGATAAATTCACTGATAATCTTATTGTAGCTCCAGGTAGTGCAGCCGGAATTATTCAGATACAATTTGAAGCAGAAAATCCAAAATTGGCGGCAGATCTTATTAATCAATTAATGGCCGAATACCAGGTGGCTACACGTGAGGATAAGAATGAGACAAACAGAAGAATGCTGGATTTCATTGATGGTAGGTTAAAAGGAATCGAAAAAGAGCTTGATAGTGTGACCGGCAGGTTATTAGCTTACCAAAGAGCTAATAATTTAATAAATCCCGAAATTCAATCAGGAGGATTATTTTCCAGGGCAGAAGTTGCTGACGAAAAAATTCAGGAGGAGAGGGTGCAGGAACAAGTGGCATTAATGATTGAAAATTATTTGAGAGATGGAAAAAACTCTTATAACCTTGTTCCTTCTTCTTTTTCATTAAGTGATCCTACATTAAATAATCTTATTGCTGCTTATAATGTTGCCCAATTAGAAAGAAAAGCTCTCTTGGATGCAAATGTCCCTTTAGGTAATCCAAGAGTACAGGAATTGAGTAATCAAGTAGAAAGATTGCGTGTAAATACAATGGAAAGCTTACGGAATCTTAGAGATGCGATGTCTGCATCTATTCGAAATTTAGAAAGAACACGCTCAAGAGCTAATGCAGAAATACGTATGTTGCCGGTAAAGGAGCAGGAATTCCTTGAAATCAGGACACAACAAGAGACTAAACAAACTGTTTATAATCTTTTACTTGAAAAAAAAGAACAAACAGCCATTTCTTTGGCCGGTACCATCTCCAATATGAAAATTATTGATGAAGCCCGTCCTAATACTTTACCCGTTAAACCCAATAGTAATACCACTTTACTTATTTCAGCTATAATTGGATTAGCAGTTCCTTCGCTAATAATCTTTCTAAAAGAACTATTGAATGATAAAATAAATACAAGAGAAGATGTAGAGAAACAAACTTCTGTACCCATTGTTGGAGAAATAGGGCATTCTTTTGACCATGAACAACTTGTTGTGCGACCTAATCATAGAGGTCTCGTAGCAGAACAATTTAGAATTATCAGGTCCAACCTGCAATATATTTTACATAATGTACAAAAACCAATAATCCTCATTACATCATCTTTTAGCGGAGAAGGTAAATCGTATGTTAGCACTAACCTGGGCGCTGTAATGGCTCTTGCTAATAAGAAAACTGTTGTTCTTGAATTTGATATTCGAAAACCAAAGATTCTTTCTCACCTCGGGATCCCCAAAAAACCGGGTATTATAAATTACCTGATGGGTAAAGTCAGTTTAGAGGAGCTACCGATACAAGTACCCGGTTATGAAAATTTATTTGTAGTAGCCTGTGGGCCTATTCCTCCTAATCCCTCCGAACTTTTATTAGATCCTCAATTGGCAACCCTTTTTGAGTATTTGAAAAATGAATTTGATGTAGTTATAGTAGATACAGCCCCTATAGGCATGGTTAGTGATGCCATGTCGCTAAGCAAATTTGTTGATACAAGTTTATATGTTGTTAGGCAAGGATATACTTACAAAAAGCAGGTAACTCAAATTGATGAATTTCATATTTCTGGAAAACTTCCACGGGTTTCAATTTTACTAAATGATGTTCGTATTCGTGCAGGATATGGTTATTACGGATATGGCCGTTATGGATATGGATATGGTCAAAAATCAGGTTATTTTGATGATGAAGTAAAATCTAATGGAAGAATGTCTAAATGGTTTGGCTGGCTTGATATGAAAAAATGGGACAAAGAAAAAGTATAGACTCTAATATCCTTGATTGTCATGCTGACGCCTCCCGAAAAAAACATCAAGACAGAATTTCTTAGATGTTATTTACATAGGTAAATTTAAATTTTATATGGCAAATATTTTAATTAGTTTGTCATGCTGACGTAGGTCAGCATCTTTCGCTAAATTAAAATTAAAAGAAGTCTGGAATTAATAACGATTATGAATTCTGATAATTCTATTGAAAATAAAATAAATCACCACCTTCGGGGGCTCGGGGGGCTGAACATCCTGGTAACCGGAGGCGCTGGTTTTATAGGATCTAATCTTGTTGGATATTTATTGGAACATCCGCAGGTAAATAAAGTACGTATACTGGATAACCTGGCTACCGGAAGTTTAAAAAATCTTGAAAAATTTCAAAATAATATAAAATTTGAATTCATAAAAGGTGATATAAGAGATTATCAAACATGTTTGAAAACTTGCGAAGGGACAAATTTAATATCACACCAGGCAGCATTGGGTTCCGTTCCCAGATCTATTCATGACCCATTAACCTCCAATGATGTAAATAT
>JACDAZ010000264.1 GCA_013695175.1 Flavisolibacter sp.
GGCTTAAACAATTCAGCAGCCATATCTTTTGGTAATCCGCACTCATGCAATTTCATTTCAGGTCCTACTACAATTACAGAACGACCTGAATAGTCAACACGCTTACCCAAAAGGTTTTGACGGAAACGTCCCTGCTTACCTTTGAGTACATCGGAAAGAGATTTTAATGCACGGCCACCTTCTGCTTTTACAGCATTAGATTTACGGCTGTTATCAAACAAGCTGTCAACAGCTTCCTGTAACATACGCTTCTCATTACGAAGGATTACTTCAGGGGCTTTAATTTCTAACAAACGCTTTAAACGATTATTGCGGATAATGACCCTGCGGTATAAATCATTTAAATCAGAAGAAGCAAAACGACCACCATCAAGAGGAACTAAAGGACGTAACTCAGGAGGAATAACAGGAATATATTGCATTACCATCCATTCAGGACGGTTAGCTATTCTCGTTTGTGCATCACGGAAAGATTCAACAACTGATAAACGCTTTAAGGCGTCAGCTTTACGTTGTTGCGATGTTTCTGTGGCAGCAGCATTACGTAAGTCAAATGATAACTGGTCAAGATCAATTCTGCTCAACAGGTCACTAACTGCTTCAGCACCCATTTTAGCAATGAATTTATTTGGATCTTCATCAGGCAGGTACTGGTTATCTTTTGGAAGTGTATCCAAAATGTCCAGGTATTCTTCTTCCGTCAATAGATCGCCATAATTCTGTCCTTTGTCTGCACGAATTCCTGATTGAATAACTACAAAACGCTCATAGTATACAATACTCTCCAGTTTTTTGGAGCTCATGCCCAACAGGTAACCAATTTTATTGGGCAATGATTTGAAATACCAGATATGTACAACAGGAACAACAAGTTTAATGTGCCCCATTCTTTCACGACGCACTTTCTTCTCTGTTACTTCCACACCACAACGGTCGCAAACAATACCTTTATAACGAATACGCTTATACTTACCGCAAGCACATTCATAATCTTTTACAGGACCAAAAATTCTTTCGCAAAACAAACCATCTCTTTCAGGTTTGTAAGTACGGTAATTGATGGTTTCAGGCTTCAACACTTCACCAAAGCTTTTTTCTAAAATGCTATCTGGCGAAGCCAATCCGATAGTTATTTTTGAAAATGTTGGTCTTGGACGATTATCTCTTTTATTAAAAGCCATTTTTATTTTTATTATTTAAAAAGTAATATCAATATTTATGTAACCGGCTGCATTATTACTATCCCCTTCTGTTGCGTCGCACTCTTGTACTTCTGTAAATCTGTTCGGCAATGCTCAACAGTATTATAACAGATGAATGTAGCGTCGCAAGCAAAGTTTAATAGCAGCAATGCAGCTTGTAACATAATTATCAACTTTATTTAAAGAACTTTTTGCTATTGCAAATACTTAACACCTAAGTTCCCCCACCGGGGGACAGGGGGCTTAATCATGGAACTTAAGATCCAATCCTAAACCTCTTAATTCATGCACCAATACATTGAATGATTCTGGTATACCGGCACGGGGAATATTTTCACCTTTTACAATAGATTCATATGTTTTTGCACGACCTATGATATCATCAGATTTGAGTGTAAGCAATTCCTGTAAAATGTTAGACGCACCGTATGCTTCCAATGCCCAAACTTCCATTTCACCAAAGCGCTGTCCACCAAATTGAGCTTTACCACCTAAAGGCTGTTGTGTGATCAAGCTGTATGGCCCGATGCTTCTAGCATGCATTTTATCATCTACCATGTGGTGCAGTTTAATTACATAAATAACACCTACTGTAGCTTTCTGGTGAAAACGTTCTCCTGTTTCGCCATCATATAGATAAGTGTGACCAAACATAGGTAAGCCTGCTTCCTCGCAATATTTTGCAATTTCTTCAGTTGAAGCACCGTCAAAAATTGGAGTAGCGAAACGAAGACCTAATTTTTCACCTGCCCAACCTAAAACTGTTTCATAGATCTGACCAAGGTTCATACGACTAGGTACACCCAATGGATTTAAAACTATATCAACAGGAGTTCCATCTTCAAGGAAAGGCATATCTTCTGCACGTACTATCTTGGCTACAATTCCTTTATTTCCGTGGCGACCGGCCATTTTATCACCCACTTTCAACTTACGCTTAACAGCCAGGTAAACTTTAGCAAGTTTCAATACACCTGCAGGTAATTCATCACCAATTGATATATTGAACTTCTCTCTTTTGTAGCGACCTAACTCTTCGTTGTATTTAATGCTGTAGTTGTGTAATAAAACGTTGATCTGGTTATCAACTTTTTCTTCGCCAGTCCATCCTAGTGGATTAATGTTCATGTAATCGATCTGGCTCAAATTCTTTTGAGTGAATTTGGCACCTTTTCCAATCAACACTTCACCGAAGTTGTTGCTTACCCCTGCAGAAGATTTATCTTTTAATAAAGTTTGCAGTTTATCAAGCAATACTTCCATCAAATCGGTAACATTCTTCTCATGTACTTTTTCCAACTTCTCTAATGCAGCCTTTTCACGAACTTTTGCATTTTTATCCTTCTTGGCTCTTTGGAAAAGTTTTTTATTGATAACAACACCTTCAACACCATTTGGAGCTTTTAATGAAGCATCTTTTGCATCACCAGCTTTATCACCAAAAATGGCACGAAGAAGTTTTTCTTCAGGAGTTGGATCAGACTCACCTTTTGGAGTAATCTTTCCAATTAAAATATCTCCTTCTTTAACCTGGGCTCCGATACGAATAATACCATTTTCATCAAGGTCTTTAGTTGCCTCTTCTGAAACGTTTGGAATATCCGGAGTTAATTCTTCTTCACCAAGTTTTGTATCACGCACTTCTAATTCATATTCAGAGATGTGAACTGAAGTATACATATCTTCTTTTACTACTCTTTCACTAATTACAATAGCATCTTCAAAATTGTAACCTTTCCATGGCATGAATGCCACTTTCAGATTTTTACCCAATGCTAATTCACCACCTTGTGTTGCGTAACCTTCAGTTAGAAAATCTCCTTCTTTAACCTGCTGTCCTTTTTTAACTGCGGGCTTAAGATTAATTGAAGTTTCCTGGTTGGTTTTTATAAATTTAGTAAGCCTGTAAATAATCAAATCATCTTCAAAACTTACAAGACGCTGTTCCTCATTACGCCTGTAACGTACATGAATTTCATTAGCATCTACAAATTCAACTATACCATCACCTTCTGAGTGAATTTGAATACGAGCGTCACGTGCTGCTTTCCCTTCTAATCCTGTACCTACAACCGGTACATCAGGACGCAAAAGTGGAACAGCCTGGCGTTGCATGTTCGAACCCATCAGGGCACGGTTAGCATCATCATGTTCAAGGAATGGAATTAATGAAGCACTTAAACCAACAATCTGGTTTGGAGCAACATCCATAAACTGAACCTCGTTAGCATCAAGAATTGGGAAATCGCCTGTTTCCCTGCTTATAATTTTTTCTTCAGCAAAATGACCTTTATCATCTAAAGGCGTATTTGCCTGGGCAATTTTTGCTGAATCTTCCTCTTCTGCACTTAAGAAGGTCAGGTTCTTCATTTCCACTTTACCTTCTTTTACTTTTCGGTAAGGTGTTTCAATAAAACCCATTTCATTGATCTTGGCATGTACACAAAGTGTAGATATCAAACCAATGTTTGGTCCTTCCGGAGTTTCTATAGTACATAAACGGCCATAGTGGCTATAGTGTACGTCACGAACCTCAAATCCTGCTCTTTCACGGCTTAAACCACCGGGTCCGAGAGCTGAAATACGACGTTTGTGTGTGATTTCAGATAATGGATTTGTCTGATCGAGGAACTGAGATAACTGTGAAGTACCAAAGAATGAATTAATAACGGAAGAAAGTGTCCTGGCATTAATCAAATCTACCGGAGTAAACACCTCGTTGTCACGAACGTTCATTCTTTCACGGATTGTACGTGCCATACGAGCCAGACCAACACCGAACTGAGCATATAATTGTTCACCTACTGTACGTACACGACGGTTTGATAAGTGATCAATATCATCAATGTCTGCTTTACCATTTGTAAGGCGAACAAGATATTTAATGATCTCGATTATATCTTCCTTTGTTAATGTTTTTTGTTCGATAGGTGAATTCAAACCTAATTTACGATTGATCTTATAACGACCAACTTCTCCCAGATCATAGCGCTTGTCTGAGAAAAATAATTTATCAATAATACCTCTTGCCGTTTCATTATCCGGAGCATCTGCACCACGTAATTGGCGATAAATAACCTGGACAGCTTCCAGCTCCGAGTTAGAAGTATCTTTATTTAATGTATTATATATAATGGCGTAATCACCTCCAACATCTTCCTTTTGAACAAAAACACTTTTGATTTCCATATCAGAAATGGTATCAATTGCTTCTTCATCCAATACAGAATCACGTTCAAGAATTACTTCATTACGTTCAATAGAAACTACTTCACCTGTATCTTCATCTACGAAGTCTTCAACCCAACTGCGTAAAACACGGGCAGCAAGGCGGCGACCTACATATTTCTGTAAAGATTTTTTATCACCTTTTACTTCATCAGCCATACCAAAAAGCTCAAGAATGTCTTTATCAGTTTCAAAGCCAATGGCACGTAAAAGTGTGGTTACCGGAAACTTTTTCTTACGATCAATATAAGCATACATAACATTGTTGATGTCTGTAGCATATTCCATCCAGGCTCCTTTGAAAGGAATTACTCTCGCAGAGTAAATTCTTGTTCCGTTGGGGTGAATAGACTGACCGAAGAATACTCCCGGTGAACGGTGTAATTGCGAAACCACTACCCGCTCAGCTCCGTTTATAACAAAAGTTCCGCGGGGAGTCATGTAAGGAATATTACCAAGGAATACATCCTGAACAATAGTCTGGAAATCGATATGCTCTTCATCGTTACAGCTTAATCTTAATTTAGCTTTTAGAGGAACAGCATAAGTTAATCCACGCTCCATACACTCTTCAATTGTGTAGCGGGGTGGATCAATAAAATAATCAAGAAATTCAAGGACAAAAATGTTTCGTGTATCAGTAATAGGAAAGTTTTCTTTAAATACTCTGAACAACCCTTCAATATTCCTTTTATCAGGAGTAGTTTCTAATTGAAAATACTCTTTAAAAGATTGAATTTGAACGGCCAGAAGATCAGGAGTATCAGCAATATTTCCAATTTTTCCGAAATTGATCCTGTGATTCGTTGTTGTAGAAGGCATATATATATAAACCGGTTTTATAAAGTTCAGACGAGGCAAATAGCTATCATGCTCTTATTTAAATTAAATAAAAGCGTTAGTAATCAACTATTTAAGCTTGAATTGCGTCGTCAAAATG
Source organism: Flavisolibacter sp. (assembly GCA_013695175.1). Taxonomy (GTDB): domain Bacteria; phylum Bacteroidota; class Bacteroidia; order Chitinophagales; family Chitinophagaceae; genus Flavisolibacter. The sequence continues at coordinate 5,371 of JACDAZ010000264.1, forward strand.
TTTTTGGCCAAAACTAAAGGACTGCAAAAGTAAGGATTTAAGCTACACTAACAAGATTTTTTGCGTTAACAATAATTAAGCCACAATTTTTTTGGTTTTCTTTGAGAAATTCATTTTTTTCGATATATGAATTGGAGACAATTTATAAGAGATTATTTGATTTTTACCAAAAAAGAAAGAGCAGGCTTATTCTCAATTTTACTAATCATTGCAATAATAATTTTCCTTCCCCTCCTTTTTACTATCAATAGCAAACCTGTAACTCTTAAAGAAAATGATATCCTTAAAAATGTTATTGATTCTTTTCAGTCTGTGGCAATTAATACATCTACCGTTGGTGAAGGGTTTGAACCACCAGTATTAGAGATGTCTGTTTCCGGTGGTTATGAAAATTATAGCTTATTTACATTCGATCCCAATACACTTACGGTCGAAGGATGGAAAAAACTTGGTTTAAAAGAAAGAACTATTAAAACAATACAAAATTATGTAACAAAAGGTGGCAGATTTTATAAACCCGAAGATTTAAAAAAAATATGGGGACTTGATATTATTTTTTATGAAAGAGTAAAAGATTATATAGTCATTCCACAAAAAGAAAAACCAATTTTTCAAACTGCCTATAACAATCTCAAACCAGAAAAGAAATTTTTAGTTGTAAACATCAATACAGCTGATACTACTTCTTTAATTGCGTTACCGGGAATTGGTCCAAAACTATCTTCCAGAATCATTGCATTCAGAGAAAAACTTGGAGGATTTTATTCAATTGATCAAATTGCCGAAACATATGGCCTACCTGATTCTACATTTCAAAAAATTAAAAAACATCTGGTAGCAGATCCGGACCACATCAAAAAAATAAATATTAATACAGCAACTAAGGAACAAATCAGGTCGCATCCATATTTTGATTGGAATCTTGCAAATGCTATAGTTGAATACAGAAATCAGCATGGCATGTATAAAAGCATAGATGAGGTAAAGAAGATCATTCTTATAACTGAAACTACATTTCACAAAATATTTCATTATCTCACTCACTAAAATGAGGTTCTGCCACCTCAATTAATATCAACTTCTATTTTAGTCTAAGATTTTTACTTCATTATTGTATGGCAGGAATATTGAAAAACAGCAATAGATTGCAATGTTTCTTAAATAAGATGATAAAAAATAAATGAATAGAATTATTTATCCTGGCGAACCTTATCCTTTGGGTGCTACCTGGGATGGAGAAGGAGTAAATTTTGCTTTGTATTCTGAAAATGCAGTTGGAGTAGAATTATGTCTTTTTGATGAAGACGGAAAAAATGAAGAAAGGATAAAATTAAAAGAACAGTCACACGATGTGTGGCATTCATATTTACCTGAAGTGAGACCAGGTCAATTATATGGCTACAGGGTGTATGGTCCTTATGACCCTTATAATGGTCATCGTTTCAATTCTAATAAATTGGTATTAGATCCATATGCTAAAGCTATTTCCGGACCTATACAATGGAATGATGCATTATTTGGCTATGAAGTAGGAAGTGAAGATGCAGACTTAAGTTATAATGAAATAGATAGCGCTCCTTTTATTCCAAAAGGAGTTGTAATTGATCCCAACTTTGATTGGGAAGATATAAAAGCTCCAAAGATCCCGTACCATAAAACCATTATTTACGAGGCTCATGTTAAAGGTTTGACACAATTACATCCTGATGTTCCGGAAAGCATCAGGGGAACTTATGCAGGTATTGCGCATCCTGTTATTATTAAATATTTAAAAGAATTAGGAATAACTGCTATTGAATTAATGCCAGTTCATCATTATGTAATTGACAGGTTATTGAAAGAAAAAGATTTAACAAACTACTGGGGGTACAATACACTGGGATTCTTTGCACCTGATGTTCGTTATTCAGGCAGTGGTACACATGGCCAGCAGGTGGTTGAATTTAAAAACATGGTTAAAGAACTTCATAAGGCCGGCATTGAGGTAATACTTGATGTTGTTTATAATCACACCGGTGAAGGAAATCATTTAGGACCTACACTTAGTTTAAGAGGTATAGATAATGCTTCTTATTACCGGCTAACAGAAGATAAAAGGTTTTATATGGATTATACGGGTACTGGCAATACATTGAATGCAATGATGCCACCAGTCCTACGCCTGATAATGGATAGCTTAAGGTATTGGATCCTGGAAATGCATGTTGATGGTTTTAGATTTGATTTAGCGGCTACGCTTGCCCGTGAATTACATGAAGTAGACCGACTGGGCTCCTTTTTTGATATCATTCACCAGGATCCGGTTATCTCACAAGTTAAATTGATTGCGGAACCCTGGGATATTGGTGAAGGTGGATACCAGGTAGGTAATTTTCCACCAGGCTGGGCAGAATGGAATGGTAAGTACAGGGATTGCATAAGAGATTATTGGCGTGGTGCTGATAGCATGCTGGCAGAATTTGCCTTACGTTTTACCGGTAGTCCTGATTTGTATTATCAAAATAACAGGAGACCTTTTGCGAGCATCAATTTTGTTACAGCACATGATGGGTTTACTTTAAACGATCTTGTTAGTTATAATGAAAAACATAATTGGGCTAATGGCGAAGACAATAATGATGGTGAGCAACATAACAGGTCATGGAATCATGGTGTTGAAGGCCCAACAGATGATCCAACTATCAATGCATTGCGCAACAAACAAAAAAGAAATTTCTTAACTACGCTTTTTCTTTCTCAGGGTGTTCCAATGTTGGTTGCAGGTGATGAACTTAGCCGAACACAAAATGGTAATAACAATGCTTACTGCCAGGATAATGATCTTTCATGGATCAATTGGAATAAAGCTGATAACGAGCTTTTATCTTTTACAAAAAAGCTAATTCATTTTTATACCAATCATCCGGTTTTTACCCGTCGCCGTTGGTTTGTAGGCAGACCTATTAAAGGTTTAGGTTTAGAAGACATAGCCTGGTTTTCACCTGACGGAACGGAAATGACCGAAGAAAACTGGAGACACGATTATGCAAAATCTTTAGGCATTTATAAAAACGGCCGGGGAATAAGATCTGTTGGTCCTAAAGGTGAATTGTATATTGATGATAATTTTTACATCATTTTTAATGCACATTATGAGGATTTGGAATTTCAAATTCCTATAGAAAGATATGGAACTACCTGGATGAAAGCCATTGATACAGGTGAAGGTTTTGTTTCTGATGAAAATTCATTGAAGATAATTTCCGATAGTGGAACTATAATAGTTGAGGGAAGATCAGTGGTAGTATTAAAGCAGCCAAAGTTTTTGAAGAAATGATGAAATTAAACTATAGCCATCGCTCCTTAGGAATATATTTTAATAATAATGGTGAAGCAGAAATTAATGTTTGGGCTCCTTTACATAATAAAGCAGAACTCTTTCTTGTAGATAAACACAAAAAACTTTCCTTAGAAAAAAATGAGTTGGGATTTTGGACTGGAGTATCAGATGCATTACAGCCACAAGACCTTTATAAAATTATTTTAAATGATGAAAAACATCTACCTGACCCAGCCTCTCTTTCTCAACCTGAGGGAGTTCATGGTTCTTCACAAGCAATAGACACGAATGATTTTACCTGGACAGATGCTGATTGGCAAAATCTTTCTTTAGCAGACTACATTATATATGAATTGCATACCGGCACTTTTACAGAGGAAGGTACTTTTTCAGGTATTGAAAAAAAATTAGACCATCTAATAGAACTTGGAATTACTGCAATTGAACTTATGCCCCTTGCGCAATTTCCAGGTGAAAGAAATTGGGGTTATGATGGTGTTTTCCCGTTTGCCATACAAAACTCGTATGGGGGAATTCATGAATTTCAAAAATTGGTAAACAGTTGTCATGAAAAAGGTTTGGCTGTTATAGTAGATGTAGTATACAATCACCTGGGGCCTGAAGGAAATTATTTATCTGCTTTTGCACCATATTTTACCGGAAAATATAAAACACCCTGGGGTAGTGCTATAAATTTTGATGATGAATATAGTTATGGGGTAAGACATTATTTTATTGAAAATGTGTTGATGTGGTTTCGTGATCTTCATATTGATGCTTTACGGTTAGATGCCGTACATGCCATTAAAGATTTTAGCGCTACTCAAATATTACAGGAGATCAGGATGCATGTAGATGAACTAATGAATGAAACAGGAAGGAAACATTATTTAATAGTTGAAAGCGATCTAAATGATCCAAAATTTATTAATCCTGTTTCTGAGGGTGGGTTTGGAATGGATGCACAATGGATTGATGAATTTCATCATGCATTAAGAGTAACTGCCGGAGGAGATAAAATGGGTTATTATTCTGACTTCAATGGCATAGAACATCTGGCCAAATCATATAAAGATGCATACGTTTATGATGGACAATATTCAGCACACAGAAAAAAATATTTTGGAATAAAAGCTAATAAAAATGAAGGACATCAATTCATAGTCTTTTCTCAAAACCACGATCAGGTTGGTAACAGAATGCTTGGTGATAGAAGCAGCGAATTATTTAGTTTTGAATTGCAGAAGCTACTTGCTTCTTCTGTTATATTAAGTCCATACCTGCCCATGCTTTTCATGGGAGAAGAATGGAGCGAACAAAATCGATTTCAATATTTTGTAAGTCATACAGATGCGGAATTGGCAGAAGCTGTTCGAAAAGGAAGAAAAGAAGAGTTTGCTGCTTTTCATGAAGCTGGGGAAGCTCCCGATCCCATGGCTGTAGAAACATTCAGCAATTCTAAACTACAATGGCATTTAATTGGGTTGGAACCCCATGCCACTATGCTGCGTTTTTATAAAAAATTAATTCACCTCAGAAAAGTAGAACCCGCTTTAAAAAATCTAAGTAGAAAAAACATATCCGTAGAATTTTCTATGGAAAATAATACGCTTATGCTTCACCGGTGGCAGGAAAACAATCACATTTTATGCTTTCTAAATTTTTCCGCTAAACCGGTTAAAACAAAATTTTTTTCGGATAAAACAGGATGGCAAATGTTAATAAATTCAGCATCACCAGTATGGAAGGGTAACTATGAAACACCTCCCTCAGTAAAAAATATCAATGAAATATTAATAGCTGGTGAATCAATCTTAATTTATAAGAATAGTGATATATAAGATTAATGTATAACCCCATTTCAACATACAGGATTCAGTTTAATAAAGAATTTACATTTTCGCAGTTTGAAAAAATCATTCCTTATCTCCATAAACTTGGCGTGAGGACAATATATGCCTCTCCAATTCTTCGGGCAGTACCGGGGAGTAATCATGGATATGATGTATTAGATCCGAATAAAATAAATCCTGAAATTGGAACTGAAGAACAATTGATGCTTATACAGCAGCAATTAAAAAGTTTAAACATTGGTTGGCTGCAGGATTTTGTACCAAATCACATGGCGTTTGATACAAAAAATCCATGGATACATGATGTGCTTGAAAAGGGTGAACGTTCATTATTTGCACAATATTTTGACATTGACTGGTCGAGGAAACCTTTGATGCTGCCTGTTTTAGGAAAGACTTTGGAAGAAACAGTTATTGATGGAGAAATCGCTATAAAGTTTTCTAATGGAAGATTTTATTTTTCTTATTATGAAACTCTTTATCCTTTGCAACCTGCTTCTTCTAAATTAATACTGCAAACTTTACCTGAACAATTTAAAGTTTTAGTGGAACCTGTTTTAGAAAACTTAACATTAGCTGAAACTACAGATGATGATTATACTTATTCAACTTTAATAAATTCAACCTTCCAAAAGCTTGCTGATGCATCCACAGATAAGCCACTAACATCTCAAATTGAAAATGTATTAAAAAATATTATTAAGAACCCGGAATTTTTATGGAAAATATTAAGCGAACAATTTTATATGCTTTGTCATTGGCAGCAAACGGATCATGAAATAAATTTTCGCCGCTTCTTCACTATTAACAGTTTGATTTGTTTGAATATTCACTATGAAAATGTTTTTGATGATTACCATTCTTATATAAAAAGCCTTTTAGATATTAATTTAATCAATGGTTTAAGGATAGATCACATTGACGGGCTTTATGACCCATCACAATATCTTGAAAAATTAAGAGCATTGGCGGGTGATGATGTATACATAGCGGTTGAAAAGATTTTAGAAAATAATGAATCACTTCCTGAGCAATGGAATGTACAAGGAGCAACTGGATATGAATTTTTGGCTTCTGCAAATAATTTATTGACCCTGAAAAACAGTGAAGAGATTTTTTCACAAGCTCATTCTTCCATAACTGATAACTATAGAACTTTTTCTCAGCAGGTAATTGATAAGAAATCATTTATTCTGTATAACTATATGCAGGGCGAACTGGAGAACCTGTTTCAGTTATTACTGCATCTACACTTGCTGAAAGAAGAGGAAAAGCAAAATTTAATGCCGGAACATTTAAAAAAAGCTATTGCGGTATTTTTAATTCATTTTCCTGTATACAGGTTTTATAGCAACAGCATTCCTTTGCTTAGAGCAGATGCTATTGCTGTTAAGAATTTTTTCATTCAATTAAAACAAGTTTATCCGGATATAGAACCAGCATTACAAGCATTACAAAACATTTTCACCCATGCAAAAAAAGAAAAACAATATCTGTTTATTGCTTCGCATTTTTTTAAAAGATGTATGCAGTTTACAGGTCCTTTAATGGCTAAAGGAGTTGAAGATACTTTGATGTATACCTATAACAGGTTTATTGCACATAATGAAGTTGGCGATTCACCGGAGTCATTTGGTTGTACTGTTGAAGAATTTCATTTAAAAATGCTAAACAGGCAACAGGAATGGCCATTAGCTCTTAATGCAACTGCCACACATGATACAAAACGTGGAGAAGATGCGAGGGCAAGATTAAACGTACTGTCAGATATTCCTAATGAATGGTTTCGCAAGGTAGCAGAATGGCAACATCACACAGCTTCATTAAAAATGGATGCAGCTCCTGATGCGAATGATGAATATTTTATTTATCAAACTTTGATTGCTTCTTATCCCATGCCGGGTGAAGATGAAGATGATTTCACTGGCCGGGTACAAGCTTACGTGCAGAAAGCTTTAAGAGAAGCAAAAAGACATTCGAACTGGAATACACCAAATGAGAATTATGAGAAAGCCACCAGTTTATTTATTCAAAATATTTTAAAAAAAGAAGGTATATTTTATAAGAGCTTCCAGGATTATTTAAATAAGATTGTTGATTTTGGTATTATTAATTCATTAGTTCAGTTGCTATTAAAATGCACATGCCCCGGGGTTCCTGATATATATCAAGGCTGTGAACTTTGGGACCTTTCCTTTGTAGATCCGGATAACAGAAGATCAGTTGACTTTGATAAAAGAATTTCCTACATAAAAAAATTAGAAAAAAAAACATCAATAGATGATTTGTGGCAGGAACGTTATAATGGAAAGATCAAGCTGTGGTTGCTGAATCATTTGTTACATGAAAGAACTTCAGATCCTAATATTTTTTCTAAAGGAAGCTATTTGGCATTAAAAGTAACAGGTAAGTATAAAAAAAATATTATTGCATTTGCCAGGCAACATGAAGGAAAATTTTTTATTGTTATAGCACCCTTACATTTAGCTGCACTTTGTAAACAACAAAAAAAAGATTGGAATAAGGTAGACTGGGAAGATACACAAGTAATATTACCTGGTTCTGAAACCGGTGAAGCTTTTTCTTCTATTGATAAAAATAAGATAATCTTAAAAGAAAAAATTGCTATAAATGGATTATTCAAAATCCTTCCTTTTACCATATTAAATGTATATGCCCCCTCTAATAAAAGAGGTGCAGGAATATTACTTCATATCACTTCTCTTCCATCTGATTTTGGAATTGGCGATTTGGGAAATGAATCAAGACAATTTGCAGATTTTTTACACAAAAGCAAGCAAAAGTATTGGCAACTACTTCCTTTAAACCCTATAGAAGAAAGTCAGGGATATTCACCTTATAGTTCTACGTCGAGTATGGCTGGCAATACTCTATTAATAAGCCTTTATGATTTTGTAAAAGAAGGTTTATTACAAGAGAATGATCTTGATCAATTTTATTTACCCTCTAAATCAAAAGTAAATTTTAAAAAAGCAGAAAAGAATAAGAATATATTATTGAGCAAAGCATGGGAAACTTTTAATCTGCAAAAACCAGCAGAAGATGAATCTCAGTATAACATCTTTTGTTCAACCGAAAAAGAATGGCTTGATGATTTTGCTCTTTATATAATTTTAAAAAAGCAATTTAAGAACAAGCCATGGTATGAATGGCCTGAAGAATATAAATACCGAAACCCTTCTGCTCTTTTGAAAATAAGCCTAAAACAAAATGATGAATTAAAATACCATAAGTGGCTGCAATATATTTTTCATAAGCAATGGCATCAATTAAAAAATTACTGTAATAAATTAAACATTAAGCTATTTGGCGACCTTCCTTTTTATATAAGTTACGATTCGGCAGATGTATGGTCGCACACGCATTTATTTAAATTAGATGCAGATGGAAATATGGTGGGCGTGGCAGGTGTACCGCCGGATGCCTTTAGTGATGATGGACAATTGTGGGGTATGCCTGTCTTCGATTGGCACAAAATGAAAGATGATAATTATGCGTGGTGGTTAAAAAGATTGAAAAAAAATATTGAGTTATTTGACCTGGTACGACTTGACCATTTCAGGGCTTTTTCCGCATTTTGGGAAGTTGTTGCCGGTGAAAAAACAGCAAAAAAAGGAAAATGGAAACAAGGGCCCGGTAAAGATTTTTTTGATGTTATAAAAAAGGAGATAGGTGAACTACCTTTTATTGCAGAAGATCTTGGTGATATTGATGATGCTGTCTATGATTTAAGAGATTACTTTAATCTTCCCGGCATGAAAGTACTGCAGTTTGCATTTGGTGATGACATGTCCACATCGCCTCATATTCCTCACAATTATGACACTAATTATGTTGTATATACAGGAACTCATGATAATAACACTATCCGTGGATGGTACAGGCAGGACAAAAATGTTCATAAATATTTAGAGAGCTATTTGCAAAAAAATGTGGTTGAAAAAAACATTCATGTAGAGATGGCAAAGCTTGCTTATGCTTCAGTAGCAAACATTGCAATTTTACCTATACAAGATGTTATTGCATTAGATGAAACGGCAAGAATGAATATTCCATCTTCTCCATCGGGGAATTGGCATTGGCGCTTATTACGGGGTCAGCTTAGTGATAGTGCACAACAATTTTTAACAGGATTAACGGAAGCCTATAATCGATTCTGATATTCTAATTATTGGAAATGTTTTTGTGAAACGGGTAAAATAATGAAAAATGTAGTGCCTTCACCTTCCTTACTGATTACATTTATATTACCATGGTGATTATCAACTATTTTTTTACAGATTGCTAAACCGATACCAGTTCCCTCGTGGGTTTTACTGGTATGTAATCTTTGAAAAATTTCAAAAATTTTGTCACTGTATTTATCATCAAACCCAATTCCATTATCCTGCACACTAATTTTAATCAATGGCTCTTTCTTCCATTTATATGCTGATCCCTTTTGTTGAGTGAAATTTAAATCCGGGATTTTTCTATTTAACTCATCGGCCATAATTTGTTCTGATGAAATATTAATTACCGGAGTTTTATCCTGCTGTCTGAATTTTATGGCATTACTTATAAAATTTTGAAATAGTTGTTCCATTTGAGTTGGAATTGCTTCAATAACCGGAAGTTTATCAGCCTTTATAACTGTTCCAGATTCCTGAATTCTTATCTCCATATCAGACAGCACCTGATTCAGTATATGATTTAAATCTGTTTGAACAAAACTTTCAGCACTAGCCTTGATACTTGAAAATTGTAGTATAGAATCAATTAAACGCTGCATCCGCATAGCAGAATTCGAAATCTTATCTATATACAATTTCGATTTTTCATTTAATATAGATTCTGATTCTCTCTCAAGCAAAGAAGAAAATGTTTGAATCTTTCTTAAAGGTTCCTGTAGATCATGTGATGCTACATAAGCAAACTTTTGCAGCTCATTATTGCTAAGCTGCAATTCATGAGTTTTATCAAGCAATTGTTGCTGGGCTTTAAATTGGTCAGTTATATCCTGTCCTGTCCCTATCATTTTAGTCACTTTTCCTGAACTATCATATAAAACTTCCCCTTTTGAGAGAATCGTTTTGGTGATACCATCAAGTGTTATAATTCTATGCGAAAATTGAGGAAATTCTTTTATTTCAAAAGCTTTTTGAATGTTCTGTTCCACATACAACCTGTCATCGGGGTGAACCCTGCTTATAAAATCACTGAAATTAATTGGATCCCCATTGTTTACCATTCCATACACCTTATACAATCCTTCTGACCAGGAAAGATCATTGGAGGCAACATCCCATTGCCAATGACCCATTTTGGCTATTTCCTGAGCTTCTACCAATTGTGAATTAGAAAGTAATAGTTTTTCCTCTGCTACCCCCCTTTCCCTGATTTCTTTTTCTAGTTCTTCGTATGAACGTAAAGAAAGAGCTACCGGTAAAAGTTTTACTACATGAAAAACTGTAATCCAGCTAACTACACCTGTAATAAATCTAACTAATGCATTTAACCTGTAAGCGGGGAACCAAAATGCAACAGCATCTAATAAATGGGTAGCTCCGCAAGCCAAAATGAAAGCAGCAAATAAAAAATATGCACGTACAAAACGTGCATTTACTTTACGGGTAATAAATTTTAGAATAACCAGGGGTATAGCAAAATATGCCGACCAAATGAGCAGATCGCTTACAATATAGAACCACCCGTGAAATTCAGTCCATTTACCACAATGCCATCGGGGAGGCCAATCTGCAGTATCAAATAATTTTCTAAAAAAATCAAGTACCTGATCCATTTGAATTATAATCACACAATATAAAAATAATATGTGCTTAGATAAAAAGAATTAGGCAAATGTGGAATTAATCAAGATAAATTTTTCTTACACATTTTACAAGACTTTCCTGCCAGGGATATATTTGTATGGAGTAAGTTTTTTGTATTTTCTCTTTATTCAAAACAGAATAATGTGGTCTTTTTGCCGGCGTTGGATATTGTTCTGTACTGAGAGATTTAATAATGCAGGCTGAATTTATTTCTTTAGCTATTCTTTCCGCAAATTGATGCCAGCTGATGTTTGCATCATTACTATAATTATATATTCCCGGTATCCATTTGCCTGAATCAATAACCTGAAAGATCGCTTCTGCCAGATCTGCTGCATATGTAGGATTTCCCCATTGATCTGAAACAACTCCAATCTCTGGTCGTTCTTTCATTAAACGAATCATAGTTTTTACAAAATTGTTTCCATAAGATGAATAAACCCAGGATGTTCTTATAATGATTGCCTCAGGATTATTAGATAAGCATTTGTTCTCACCTTCTAATTTTGTTCGTCCATATTCATTAATTGGTGAAGTAGGATCATCTTCTTTATATGCAACAGAAGATGTTCCATCAAAAACATAATCAGTAGATATATGTACCAGTTTAGCTTGAAGTTCATAAGCTACTAAAGCAAGATTTCCTACTCCTTCAGCATTTATAGCATATGCCAGTCCGGATTCTGATTCTGCCTTATCTACCGCAGTATATGCAGCACAATTAATAATTACATATGGGTGAAGTTCCTTAAAAGTATCTCTAACAGATTTTAAATTTGCAATATCCAACTGCTTCTTATCAAAAAAATGAAATTCATAAGCAGGATAATTTTTAGATAAATCTCTGATTTCCTGTCCAACTTGACCATTAGCACCTGTAACTATTATTTTCTGCATATCAGTAAATAAAATTGTGAATGCAGTTTTTAAAATCCGGTAATGCTATATCTTTTTCAGAAATAACAGCATCTTCCGGTTTAACCTTCCAGTCAATATTTAGATCCGAATCATTATATCTTATTCCACCTTCACTTTCTTTATTATACAATTTGTCGCATTTATATAATACAACAGCCGTTTCGGATAAAACAGAAAAACCATGAGCAAAGCCTGCCGGAATCCAAAGTTGTTTTTTGTTTTCAGCACTTAATTCTACATCAAAATGGTGACCATAGGTTGGGGATGCCTTTCGTATATCAACTGCCACATCCAGAATTTTTCCCTCTAACACTCTTACTAATTTACCTTGTGCAAAAGGATTTTGCTGGTAATGCAACCCGCGAATTACGCCATAAGAAGATTTAGACTGATTATCCTGAATAAAGGATGCCTTGATGCCATTTTGAATAAAAAGTTTTTCATTATAAGCTTCAAAAAAGTAACCCCTGCTGTCATTAAATACATTGGGTTCAATAAACAGTAATCCCTGTATGTCGCAAGTTGTAATTTTCATTTAAAAACTCCAGTATTGCCTGTTTTTAATTTTACCTCTATAAATTCCTTTTAAATCAGCAATTATTGCAGTGGGCTTTGTTATGGAAGTAAAATATTTTTCATCCAGTGCTGCATAATCCTCATGGCAAACTGTAATTATTACAGCATCATAATCATCTCCAATTCCATCAGATAAACCGAACCCGTATTCATGCATAAGCTCTTCACCATCTGCATGAGGATCTACCACATCTACATTTAAATAAAATTCTTTTAATTCTTTTACTACATCGGCAACTTTGGAATTCCTTATATCACTAACATTTTCTTTAAAGGTTGCACCCATCACTAGTACTTTAGCCGATTTTACATCTGACACATGACTAATAATATGTCGAACGACTTTCCGTGCAAGATAATTAGCCATATTATCATTTATATGCCTGCCGGCCAGTATAACCCTCGAATTATAGCCTAATTCACTTGCCTTATATGTGAGATAATAGGGATCAACGCCTATACAATGCCCTCCTACCAGTCCGGGTCTGAAATTCAGAAAATTCCATTTTGTACCCGCAGCTTCTAAAACTTCAAACGTATTAATATTCATTTTATCGAAGATGATCGATAACTCGTTCATCAATGCTATATTTAAATCACGCTGTGTATTTTCAATAATTTTAGCTGCTTCTGCAACTTTAATTGATGATGCTTTATGAACACCTGCCTGCACAACAATCTCATAAACCTTCGCAATATTATCTAACGATTCTTCATCGCATCCTGATACTACTTTGATAATATTAGGTAATGTATGTTTTTTATCACCCGGATTTATTCTTTCCGGAGAATATCCAAGTTTAAAATCTGTACAAAATTTTAAGCCTGATAATTTTTCTATAATGGGTAAACAATCTTCTTCTGTACATCCCGGGTAAACAGTGGATTCAAAGACTACGTAATCACCCTTTTTAACCACCTTCCCAATTGTTTCAGAAGCTTTTTTTACAGGAGTTAATTCCGGAACATTATGTTCATCCACAGGCGTAGGGACAGCTACAATAAAAAACCTGGCTTCCCGTAATACATCCAGTGAAGTAGTAAATACTATATCACAATTTTCGAATGCTTCTTTTTCTAATTCATTACTGGGGTCTATCCCCTGCTCCATCATTTTTATCCTCTTTTCATTGATATCAAAACCAATGACTGAAACTTTTTTTGCAAATTCAAGTGCTATTGGTAATCCAACATATCCTAATCCAATTACAGCAACTTTGGCCTTTTTATCAATAATTTCCTGGTACATTTCTAAAGTTCTATTAGGGTTTCGAAATTCTTTTTATAAATTCTTTTGGCAGTTTGTTCCATTCATCCGCTGGCAAATTTTTAAAATAAGAATAGGTAACCTTTAGTCCTTCTTTTCTTTGGACCTTAGGTTGCCACTGGAGTAATTCTTTAGCTTTTGTTATATCCGGTTTTCTTTGTTTTGGATCATCCTCCGGCAGTGGTTTATAAATAATCGATACTTTATTACCTGTTAATTCAAGAATTTCTTCTGCAAATTCTTTTAAAGATATTTCATCTGGATTTCCAATATTAACTGGCATATTATAATCACTTAATAATAACCTGTAAATTCCTTCAACCAGATCGTCAACATAACAAAATGATCTTGTTTGTGAACCATCACCAAAAACTGTCAGATCTTCTCCACGTAAAGCCTGTCCAATAAACGCCGGAAGTGCCCTGCCATCATTTAAGCGCATACGGGGACCATAAGTATTAAATATGCGTACAATCCTGGTTTCAACATTATGAAAAGTATGATATGCCATTGTTATGGATTCCATATACCTTTTTGCTTCATCATACACACCACGTGGCCCCACAGGATTTACATTACCCCAATATTCTTCTGTTTGAGGATGTACCAATGGATCACCATACACTTCACTTGTAGATGCTACCAGGATGGTGGCGCCTTTTTCTTTTGCCAGGCCCAAACAATTATGTGTGCCCATAGCACCAACTTTTAATGTCTGAATCGGAATTTTTAAATAATCAATTGGACTGGCAGGTGAAGCAAAATGTAAAATATAATCAAGATGCCCGGGTACATGAATAAATTTTGTTACATCATGATGATAAAATTCAAAATTGGGTAATTTAAAAAGGTGCTCAATGTTTTTAAGATCGCCCGTTATTAAATTATCCATTGCAATAACATAGTAACCTTCCTTTATAAACCTGTCGCACAAATGAGATCCTAAAAAACCTGCTGCTCCTGTTACTAAAACTCTTTTTTGATCCATTTAATTTATTTTTTTACGGCCTATACTTTCATAGTGATAGCCTAATTTATCCATTTGATCAAGGTCAAATAAATTTCTGCCATCAAAAATTACTTTTTGCTTTAGTTTACTATTGATCTTTTCAAAATCAGGTATTCTAAACTCATTCCATTCTGTAGCAATAATTAAAGCATCAGCTCCGTCTAAACAATCATATTGGTTTTCAGCATAAGAAATGACACTGTCTAACTGCTTTTTCACATTATCCATTGCTTCAGGATCAAAAGCTGTTACAGTAGCTCCTTCTCCTATTAATGCTTTAATAATATACAAGGCAGGAGCTTCTCTTATATCATCAGTATTTGGTTTAAATGCAAGTCCCCAAACAGCAAAATGTTTGTTAACCAAATTGCCATCGAAAAAAGATTTGATCTTTGGTATAAGATGTAATTTTTGATCCTCATTTACATTCATAACAGCTTCCAAAATTCTAAAATCATAATCCTGCTCATGAGATGATCGTACTAATGCCTGAACATCTTTTGGAAAGCAACTTCCACCATAACCAATTCCCGGAAATAAGAATCTTCTACCTATTCTATCATCACTGCCTATTCCCATTCTTACCATGTCAACATCAGCACCTACTTTTTCACAAAGCCGGGCAATTTCATTCATAAACGAAATTTTTGTTGCCAGGAAAGAGTTTGCAGCATATTTAGTTAACTCTGAAGAAGGTTCATCCATGAAGATGATAGGATTTCCCTGCCTTACATAAGGAGCATAAAGATCTGCCATTAATTTCTTTGCTCTCTCCGAAGTTAATCCAACAACAACACGATCAGGTTTCATAAAATCATCAACAGCAACACCTTCCCTTAAAAACTCGGGATTACTGACAACATCAAATTCTCCTTTGAAATTTTTAGAGATAGCATCTTTTACCTTTTTTGCAGTACCTACAGGAACGGTACTTTTATTTACAATAACTTTATAATCAACTAAGATTTTTCCAATTTCTTCGGCAACTCCCAGTACATATTTCAAATCTGCCGATCCATCTTCTCCCGGAGGAGTGGGCAATGCCAGAAAAATTATTTCTGCATCTTTTATCCCTTCAACAAGATCTGTAGTAAAATTCAACCGGTCTTCTTTAATATTTCTTTGAAACAGCTTTTCAAGACCGGGTTCAAATATTGTAATTTCACCGGCTATTAATTTATTTACCTTCTGCTGGTCAATATCTACACAGATAACAGTATTACCCGTTTCTGCGAAACAAGTTCCTGAAACTAAACCAACATAACCGGTACCAACAACTGTAATTTTCATAATTTTCTAATTAATATATTCTAAGATTTTTGATGTAATAAAATTTAATTGCTCTTCATCCATTTCTGTATGAACAGGTAAAGAAATAACACGTTCCGTTAAAAAATCAGTTGCAGGCAGATCGGTTTCAGAAGAGCCAAAGGATTCAAACATTTTTTGTTTATGTGCCGGAACCGGGTAATATATCATTGATGGAATATCATGACCTGCAAGATATGTCTGTAACTCAACCCTGTTAATACCTTCCAGAATTAAGGTATATTGATGAAAAACGTGCTTTGAAAAAGCAGAACGATAAGGTGTTGTAATTTTAGGATGAGAAGCAAATGCAGCATCATAATAATCAGCAACTGATCGCCTGGCATCAATGTATTGATCAAGATAATTAAGCTTAATTCTTAAAATTGCTGCCTGTATAGTATCTAACCTGCTGTTACAACCAATTACATCATGATAATACCTTTTACTTTGACCGTGATTTGCAACCATGCGTAATTTTGTTGCCAGGGCGCTATCATTTGTTGTAATGGCTCCTCCATCACCATATGCTCCTAAATTTTTTGATGGGAAAAATGAAGTACAACCGATAGTACCAATGGAACCCGTTTTTTTGGAAGTACCATTAGAAAAATAATAATCAGAGCCTATAGCCTGTGCATTATCTTCTATAACAAATAAATTTTTTGCAGATGCAATATTTATAATTTCTTCCATGTTTGCAGCCTGCCCGTATAAATGTACCGGAACAATTGCTTTTGTTCTTGGAGTGATTGCTTTTTGAATAGCTTCAGGATCAATATTAAAAGTCTTTGGATCAACATCTACAAATACAGGTTTTAATTTTAATAATGCTATTACTTCGGTGGTTGCTATATAAGTAAATGAAGGAGTTATAACCTCATCGCCAGGTTCTAAACCCAATGCCATCATAGCAATCTGCAAAGCATCTGTACCATTTGCACAAGGTATTACATGTTGTACTCCATTATATTTTGCAAGAGCATCTGCAAATTGTGTTACTTCAGGACCATTTATAAACCCTGCGCTCTCAATAACCTTTAATACTGCAGCATCCACTTCAGTTTTTATTTTCTGGTACTGCTGCTTTAAATCCACCATTTGTATGGGACGCATCTATATATTATTAAATCCGATTATCTTGTTTTGAAACGGCGGCAAAAATAGGAAAAACTGTTTTGGTTATCCTTTGCTATTACATTTGCCTTGCCAAAATAATAATCAATTCTTGCTTTTTTTCTATAACATATTTATCTATCTATATAAAATAGCTATTAAAATAGCTGCAATAAGCAATCATAAAGCGGCAGAATGGATAAAAGGAAGAAAAAATTTATTTGAAAATTTAAAAGAAAAACTGGATGAAAGCAGCTCTTATATATGGATCCATTCGGCTTCTGCCGGTGAATTTGAGCAGGCAAAGCCATTGATTGAAGCCATTAAAAAGAAATATCCTTTATATAAAATCGTTATTTCTTTCTTTTCTCCTTCAGGATATGAAGCCGGTAAAAAGTACAAACATGCTGATATTATATGCTATTTACCATTAGATACTGCTTCTAATGCCAAAGAGTTTGTTCAACTGGTAAACCCAATACTGGTAATATTTGTAAAGTATGATTATTGGTACCACCATCTAAAGAAAATCAATAAAAATAAAATTCCTCTTTTGTTGATTTCATCAATTTACAGGGAAAATCAACCCTTTTTTCAATTCTATGGAAAACTGCATAAAAAAATGCTGCATTTCTTTAATTGGATTTTTGTTCAGGATGAAACTTCTTTACAACTTTTACAAAAAATAAAAATTTTTCACGCAAGTAAAAGTGGAGACACACGATTTGATAGAGTAGATACCATTCTTGATCAGAAGTTATCAATGCCCTTACTTGAAAACTTTGCAGGTAATAAAAAAATAATTGTAGCAGGCAGTTCCTGGCCGGAAGATGAGCAGCTGCTTTCTGAAATTATGAGAGATAACGTTCATGATTTTAAACTGATTCTTGCTCCTCATGAAATCACGTCTCATCATTTAAAATCAATTTTATCCAATTTTACAAATGCAATAAAATATTCAGAAGCAAGAGATAATGATATATCGGCTTATTCAACTTTAATAATTGATAATGTAGGAATGCTATCGCATTTATATAGTTATTCAACTATAACCTATATAGGAGGTGGTTTTAATAAATCAGGAATTCACAATACTTTGGAGGCAGCTGTTTGGGGAAAGCCGGTTTTATTTGGTCCTAATTATGAAAAATTTAAAGAAGCCCGTGATCTTATTGCTGTTGGTGCTGCATTTTCTATATCTACAGCGGCAGAATTAAAACAAAAAGTCCATAGTTTAATGGATGAGAATAAATTAATCACCACAGGAAAAACAGCTTATCAGTATATTCAAACCAATAAAGGAGCTACAGGTTTTATACTTAATTATATTCAGGAAAACCGCCTTCTGACCAATTGATAAAAATGCTGCACTGTAGAATTATTATCATTCCAACCTAATATAACTTTTAACTCCCTGTTCATCCAATATTCAGCTTCGGGTAAAATATGAAAAGAGTTTATTGTACGTATGCTTCTTTCATACATATCTTCATCGCCCCGAAACAGATCATTAATAAAAACAAATTTATCATTCACCCCAATTGCTTTTCTAAGGTCTTTTATGGGTGAATCTTTCAGCATGTGCGCTAATTCTTTTTTATCCTGTTTTAACTGATCATTTAAGGAACCTTTGTTTTGAGAAATAGATTCATGAATCTCTTTTGGGTTTGGCTGGTGTTGTATTAAAGTTGGTGTTTCAGCCATAGCATCATAACTAAAAAGATCTTTTTGTTTTCG
This sequence comes from Flavisolibacter sp., assembly GCA_013695175.1. Taxonomy (GTDB): domain Bacteria; phylum Bacteroidota; class Bacteroidia; order Chitinophagales; family Chitinophagaceae; genus Flavisolibacter. The sequence continues at coordinate 24,308 of JACDAZ010000264.1, forward strand.
TTCTTCATAAACAGGTTTCTTTTCCTCAACAGGCGAAGAAGGAGTTTTAATTTTGTCAGGTACATGAGGTTTTTGTAAAAAATATTCTATTGGTTCAGGGGAATAGTCCTCGCCTTTATCGTCAGTAACTTCATCCATTTTCAGCTCAAAAACTTCTTTCTTTTCTTCTTTAGGAGGTTTTACATCATCTTCAAACACACGTGGTGCAGGCATAACTATAGAAACCTTTGAGGTTGCTGCATTAGCAACAGGTTTTTGTAGTTTAAATAATTCCTGCTGCAACAATTGTACTGTTATCAGTAATTGATCCGGGCTTTCACCTGCTGATCTTTGTTTGTTTAGTTTATCTATTAAAACGTTGACACGTTCCATTTGTTTATGGTATTTTTGAAGGCTATTGAATTAAGTTATAAG